>JBAUGH010000270.1:0-2360 GCA_049679565.1 Acidobacteriaceae bacterium | reverse complement strand
GGTTTGATCACGAAGGAGGTCATCTCCCAATAGCGGGCGTGGGGGATGTCGACGCTGGAATGCACGCTCATCTCGGGGTGGTAAAGGAAGACGTGAGCCTGGGATTCAGTGAGGAGCTGGCCGTCGGCAAGGGCGGCGGCATCGTTGGCGGCGGAAAGTTGAGCGTTGGCGTTCTGCGCTTCCTGATCCTTACCCCAGGCGGCAAAGGAATCGTAGGCGAAGAGGAACAGGGCGCGATTGGGGCCGGACATGGAGTCCATGGCGATGTAGTGAGTGGGCCAGTTGGCATCCATATTGGCCTTGACGTAGGCGGATTCGGTTCTGATATGGGGGCTGCCGGACATGCCAGGCTTGAGGTATTCGCGGTCGATGACCAGCACGTTGGGAGGAGGCGGAGGAGCCGCGGTCTGCGCGGCAGCCATGAGGCAGGAGGCGACAAACAGACTGGAAAGTGTAATGGAGAAGAGGTTACGGTCTTGCATAGTAGCCCTCCAATGAGGCTGAAGCTGTTTGGGATCACGCCGGTGAGGGGAAAGAGTGGAAGCGAACTGGAGATCGGGGGGGGGCCGGCGCGGGTGTGTAGGTGAGGGGATGTGGCAATGCAGTGAGGGCCCGGGTGCTGGAACACTCTACTGCAGTTGCGGTACCGGACGCCATGAATATTTGCATAGGGTGGAAGCCCGGGGTGGAAATCTGCATGCGGGGGCGGGTGGAGCGTCGTGTTGCTGGGCCGGCTTGCGACAATGGGAGCAGCAGCAGCCTGAGAATCGAATGGGGCCGGGTAAAAGAGGGAGATTTCATGGTTGGGGAGGGGATCGACATTGCAGAAATACCTGTTGATCGCGTTGGGAGGGGCGCTGGGGTCCGCAGCCCGCTATTGGATTGGTTCGGAAGTGGCGGGGCGTCTGGGGACCCGGTTCCCGTGGGGCACGTTCGTGATCAACATGACGGCGTGCGTGATCATCGGGTTCTCGCTGACTTTCCTGGGGCGGCGGGCGGGGTTGAATCCTGCGTGGCGATATCTGGTGCCGATCGGGTTTGTGGGCGCGTACAGCACATTTTCCACATACGAGTGGGAGACGCTTTCGACGTTGCGCGCCGGAGCGTTCTCGCTGGCGGCGCTGTACGCGCTGGGCAGCCTGGTGCTGGGGCTGGTCGCGGTGTGGTGCGGCGTGGCGATTGCGGAGGCAATCTCATGAGGCGGGGCGCGGGTTGTGGGGTTCGCAGATTTGGGTTGCGCGTCCGGAAAGGGGATCGCTGATGCTGGAAGCGGGGAAGGCAGTCAAGGTGATCATCTATCTCAGCGAAGGCGCCACCCACCACGGTGTTCCGGTGTACTCGAGGATTCTCGATTTCCTCTTTTATCGCGGAGTGGCGGGCGCAACCGTCCTGAAAGGAGTTGCCGGCTTCGGCGCGGACCACCATCTCCATTCTTCCAGCTTCGTGGAGATCTCCGACCGGCTGCCGCTGAAGATCGAGTTTGTGGAATCGCGGGAGAAGGTGAACGAACTGCTGGGCAAGCTGGAGGAGATGGCGGGCAGTGGGATGATCGAAGTGCAGGAGACCACCGTGGCGAAACCGGCGCAGCCGTCGAAAGGGAAGGGCAAGCTGGCGCCTGTCCACCAGAAGATCGAAGGCAAAGCGCGCGTCATGCAGATCTTCATCGGCGAGTCGGACCGGTGGAAGGACAAGCCTCTGTATCAGGCGCTGGTGGAGGCGATGCGGGCCAACGATCTGGCCGGGGTGACGGTCTACAAGGGAATCCTGGGGTATGGAGCGCATCGCCGGATTCACAAGGACAAGCCGCTGGGGCTGAGCCGGGACGCCTCCATCATGCTGTCGGCGGTGGACAGCGAGGAGAAGCTGAAAGCTTTTCTGCCACTGGCGGAGCAGATGGTGGAAGAAGGCCTCGTGGTGTTGTCGGACGTGGATATTCTGCAGTATTCCTCACGCTCGCCCGAACTGGATGCCGACGAAGAGAACGCAGCCGGCTCGAGTCCGGAGGCGGCGAAATGAGGCAGGAATTTCCGGCGCGGATGCTGCGGATTCACTTCGGCGAAAACGACCGATGGCAGGGCAAGCCGCTGCACGAGGCGATGATTGCCTTGTGCCAGGAGCTCGCTATCGCCGAAGCGGTGGTATTTCGGGGAATCGAAGGCTACGGAAGAAACAGCCGCATCCGCCGTGCCAGCCACTGGATGTTCTCGAGCGATGCGCCGCTGATGCTGTGCGTGGTGGACAGCGAGGAGCAGATCGGAAAACTGATTCCGCATCTGAAGGCGATGGTGCAGGACGGGCTGATCGCGGTTTCGGGGGTAGAGGCGACGCGTTTCTCGCGCTGAGAAAGGCGCTCCGGGGGA
>JBAUGH010000269.1:0-7871 GCA_049679565.1 Acidobacteriaceae bacterium | reverse complement strand
CGGCGAGGCCGAGTCCGCCGAGCAGCCAGAGGAGGCGGGTCCAGGGAAGGATTTTGCCTTTGCCGTACAGCCACGGCTCGCTGACGCTGCGGAAGCGGTGGAGCAGGATGCCGGCGCAGAAGAAGAGGCCGGCTTTTACGAGCGCATGGCCGGCGAGGTAGAGAAAGAGTCCGGTAAGCGCGCCCTGGGACCAGAGGCCGAAGGCGAGGGTCATGAGGCCGGTGTGGCTGATGGTGGAGAAGGCGAGCAGACGCTTGAGGTGGTGCTCGGCAAAACACATGACGGCGCCCCAGACGGCGGTGATCGATCCCGAGACGACGAACAGCCAGGGGAGGTGGGTGCCGGCAAAGCAGCCCTGGAAGACGGTGGCGTAGACGCGCATGGCTCCAAAGAGGCCGAGCTCGACCATGACGCCGGAGAAGAGCACGCAGACGGACGTGGGCGCGACGGCGTGGGCATCCGGCAGCCAGAAGTGGAAGGGAACGGCAGCGGCCTTCACGAGGAAGCCGGTCATGAGGAAGGCAAACGCGGCGAGGACAAGGCGATCGTGGCGGCCGGCGAGGAGCAGGCCGATCTGCGCAAGGTTGAGGGCTCCGGTCGCGGCGTAGAGAAGGGCGATGCCGGTGAGCATCATGAAAGCCGCGACGGTATTCGTGACGGCAAAGTTGAAAGCGCCGGCGAGGGGCGACGGCTCATGGGTCTTGAGGCCGCAGAGGGCGAAGGCTGCGGTGCTCATCAGCTCGAAGAAGACGAAGAGGTTGAAGAGATCGCCGGTGAGGGCGAAACCGCTCATGGCGGCGAGGAAGACCAGCATCAGGGGGTGGTAGTGATCGCCGCCGGAGTCGGTGTAGCGGAAGGAGAAGATCAGGGCGAGGGTGGCGAGGAAAGCGGTGAGGGCGGCGAGGCCGCAGCCGGTTCCGTCGAGCACAAAGCCGATGCCGAGAACCATGTGTCCGCGGGGAAACCAGTTGCCGAACCAGTAGACCTGGGTGCGGTGGAGGGCGTGGAGGGTCCACAGGCAGGCGAGGATGAGGTTGAAGAGCGCGGTGAGGCAGGCGAGGACATCGGTCAGCGGGCGGGGCAGGAGCCGGCGCAGTCCGGCGAGGGAGGCCGCGACGATGAGGGGAACGGCGACGAGCAGAGCCGGAGAAGGCATAGCGGGTCAGCCTCGCATGAAGCGAAGGTCGTCGGGGCTGGTGGTGCCGCCTTTCTCGTACGCTTTGACGACCATGGCGAGCAGCAGCGCCACCACAGTCGCTTCGACGACAACGTCGGTGAGCATGAGCGCCTGGACGACGGGGTCGACGGTGACGACGCCCGGGTGGATGTCGGCGAAGATGGGCGCGTAGCCGCCTTTGCGGAAACCGATGGCGAGCAGCAGGACGTAGGTGGAGGTCTGGAGAATGGCAAGGCTGATGACGGTGTGGACGAGGTGGCGGCTGCGGACGATGCCGTAGAGGCCGCAGAGGAAGATCCAGGCAGCGATGTAGTACGGATAGTGGGCGAGCAAGCTAGTTCTCCTGGTTCTTCTGGCTGGAGAGGATTTCGCGCAGGTATTCGAAGATGACGAGCATGAAGGCGGCGGCCACTTCGATGCCGACGCAATCGCTGATGAGGGCGATGGTGCCGGAGGAGAAGACGTCGCCGGTCCTGCCGAGGGGAAGAACGTTGGTAAGGAAGGGCGCGCCAAGGGCGAGGGCGGCCAGTCCGATGACGGCGTAAGCGGCGGCGCCAAGGGCTTCAAGAAACTCGACCAGGGGATGGGAGAGGATGCGGCGGAAGGCCTCGAAGTTCTCGGCAACGTAGAGGAGCATGGGGGCGGCGGCGATGATGACGCCTCCCTGGAAGCCGCCGCCGGGGGTGAGCTGGCCGTGGGTTCCGATGTAGATGCCGTAGAGAAGCGAGAAGCCGAAGACGGCGGTGGTGAAGGCCTGGACGGTTTCGCTGAGGGCGGCGCTGTCCTGGAAGGACGCGGGGTTGGGCTGATTCTGCGGGTTCTTTCCCTTAGGCGGTTTCTCGGGACGGAGCAGGAGCATGACGCCGGTGACCGCGGAGAAGAGGATGAATTCCTCGCCGAGAGTGTCGAAGCCGCGATAGTCGTAGGTGATGGCGTTGACGGTGTCGGTGGCGTGGCGCTGGTAGACGGAGAGGCGGGCGATGGCGTCGCCATAGGGGCCGCGGTAGTCGCCCCAGGCGGGGAGATTGCGGATGCCGGCTCCGTAGATCGCGGCGAGGCCGATGGCTCCGCCGAGGAAAAGCAGCAGGCGGCGGCGCTCACGCATGGCGCTTGTCCTGCTTTTGCTCGCGTTGCGCTTTGCGATGCTTCATGCGGGTGATGGCGAGCATGATCATGAGGGGCAGGGCAATGGCGCCGACGGTGATCTGCGAGAGGGCGACATCGGGCGCCTGAAACACAAAGAACATGAGCGCGAAGAGCAGGCCGTAGAAGCCGAGCGCGAGCAACTGGTTGGTGACGTCGTCGGTGCGCACGATGACGAAGGCGCTGACGGCGATCAGGGCGAGGAGGCCGACGCCGAGGATCATCATGCGCGCGGCCTCGGACCGAGGAATTCAACCTCGGGGTCTTTAGGCCAGGGCTCCCAGTGTCCCTTTTCGCGAGCGCGGAAGGCGCGGGCAGCGGCGTGGGTGCCGACCGAGTTGGCGGCGACGAGGATGAGCAGGATGATGGCGGACTTCCAGCTTGCCTGGGACCAGCCGGTCCGGGCGAAGACGGCAATGGTGAGCGATCCCATGCCGACCAGCGCGGGAAGGCCGAGATAGTGCAGGGCCTGGTACGGATCGCGCATGCGGATCATGCCGAGGACGCCGATCCAGCAGGCGCAGGCGGTGAGGCCGAGCAGGACGTCGATGAGGATGCGGTGGGCTTCGCTCACAGATGCTTCTCCAGGAAGCGGGCGAAGACCAGACCGGCGCCAAAGGAGAGAACGGCGAGCGTGAGCGGCAGGTCGATGAAGGGCAGGCGCTGCTCCCCGACGGTGAGCAGGACCAGGAGGATCGTAACGATAATGCCGGTCATCTCGAGCCCGACGAGGCGGCGCTCAGGGGAGCCACGGAGGCACATCCAGGCGCAGGGGATGAGAGTCGCGCCGGTGATGATGGCGGTGAGGATCCAGGGATTGGGGAAGGCGATCATTCCGCGTCCCTGGCGGCGGGTTCTTCAGCCCCGAGGTGGCGGGTGAAGCGGGGCAGCGGGTCGGCTTCTATCTGGTGGAAGAGGAACTGGCCTCGGCCGCAGTCGATGCCGATGGCGATGCAGTTGGGGGAGACCGAGGTGCAGGCGATGGCGAGGACGCGCCGAGCGGTGTCGCGGCCGGTGTTTTTAACGGGACGCCAGGGCGCGGAGCGGAAGAGCGAGGGAGCGCGGCGGCCGAGGAGATCGTGCAGAAGGACGCGGGTAACCAGGAGGAGATCGACCAGCACGTACCAGGGGAGGGCCAGAATCGGAAGGATGTCGGACAGACGGGGGCGGAACTGCAGCGGCAGGGTGCGGACGACGTAGAGGCAGAAGGACACGGAGAGAGCGACGGCAGCGAGGCCGACGAGCATTTCGTGGAGATGGAAGGTCGCGACGCAGGCGATCCAGAAGAGGGCGAGGGTAACGATCTGGATGAGGGCCTGAAGAGCGAACCGGCGGGCCTTCGTCATGCGCGGTTGGAAGGCGCAGGGAGAGCGGGGGATGCCCGGGGCCGCAGTGCCTGGCTCAGCCAGGTTACGCGGTTCTTCAGTAGCCGCGATGGTGGAGGAAGAAGACCAGGGCCGAGGCCACGATGCAATAGATCCCAAAGTAGTACCAGCGGCCGCGCTCCAGCCAGGAGCTGAGCCAGCGGAGGGCGAGGAGCCCGGCAAGGAAAGAGAAGACCATGCCGACCAAACTGGGCATGGCGGCGTGGGCGAAGCTGGCATGCGCGGCGTGGTGCAGGCGGAGGGCTTCGCGTCCGATGGCCAGCGGCGTGAGGATGACGGCCAGAGCGAAGCTGAAGGACTCGGCGCGGACTTTGCGGACGCCGATGAGCATGGCGGTAGAGATGGTGGCGCCGGAGCGGGAAAAGCCGCGGAAGGGAAGACAGAGCCCCTGGATGGCGCCGATGAGCGAGGCCTGGGGGGTATTGATTTCGGGGCCGAACTCGGAGTGGATGCCGGAGTCGTAGTGGTCGCTCTCCAGCAGGCCGGCGACGAGGATGAGAATGCCCGCGGCGAGCAGGGCGGGAGCAATGATGCCGAGCCGTCCGAAGAGGTCTTCGATCTGGGCGTGGGGAACGCCTTTGAAGATCGTATGCTCGATGATTTTGATGGCGATTTCTCCGATGAGGCCGGTGAGCGCGGTGGCAATGATGGCCAGCCAGGCGAAGCGCTTGAAGTCCTGCATGGAGGAAAAGAAGGTGCGGCGCCACTGCCTCCAGAAATAGACGATCACGGCAAACATGGTGCCGGTGTGGAGCATGACCAGCAGCAGGGTCATGGCCGGGGCGGAGGGGTCGAGGCCCATCAGCTTTTCGGCGACCACGACGTGCGCGGAGCTGGAGACGGGCAGGAGTTCGGCAAGGCCCTGGATGATGGCCAGGAGGATCACCTTGAGAAGGGACATGGGGAGATTCTAACGTCTGGCGTCGGGAGGTTCGGACAAGCTTTGGTAACCCCTGGACGGCGCACACTCGCAGCGCAGATCGAGTGCGTATCTTTGGTTATTTGAAGGGTTGGCGGAGCGGCTCGTATCATGGGCCTGAAGCGGTTTTCCTACTCTGCAGCCGGTCATCGGCTGCGCCCGGAGAGGCCGGAACCTCTCCGCAAATCGGGAATCATAATCAACAGGAGAAGAGCGATGCGCATTGGTGTACTGACGGGGGGCGGAGACTGTCCTGGCCTGAACGCTGTGATTCGGGCAGCGGTCACGAAGGGGATCAACCACTACGGCGACGAGTTCGTCGGATTTCTGGAGGGGTGGCGCGGGGTCCTGGAGAACAACACGATGCCGCTGACGCTCGCGACGGTGGACGACATCCTGGCGAGAGGCGGGACGATCCTGCGGACCTCGCGAACCAACGTGCGGAAGGTGGAGAACGGGGTTCAGAAGTGCGTTGAGGTCCTGAAGAAGAACAAGCTGGACGCGCTGATCGCGATTGGCGGCGACGATACGCAATCGGTGACCAACGCCCTGATCGAGGCGGGCGTGCCGGGCGTGGGCGTGCCCAAGACGATCGACAACGATCTGAACGGGACGGATGTGTGCTTCGGGTTCGACACGGCGGTGATGATCGCGACCGAGGCTGTCGATCGGCTGCACACTACGGCGGAATCGCACAACCGGGTGATCGTGTGCGAGGTGATGGGGCGCGACGCGGGATGGATCGCGCTGACGGCGGGCGTGGCCGGCGGCGCGCACGTGGTGCTGGTGCCGGAGAAGCCCATCGATCTGGACCACGCGTGCGCCATCCTGAAGCACAACCACGAGCACGGCAAGAAGTACGGGATCGTGGTGGTGGCGGAGGGCGCGAAGCTGCCGGATATCGGCGGCCAGGCGATCAAGGGCACGAAGGTGGACGCCTTCGGGCACGCGCAGCTGAGCGGGATTGGCGAGGTGCTGGCGGGCGAGATCGAGAAGAGGACGGGCTACGAGACGCGGAGCGTGAACCTGGGGCACACGCAGCGGGGCGGCACGCCGACGGCGTACGACCGGATGCTGGCGACGCGGTACGGGCTGGCGGCGCTCGACCTGGTCCACCAGGGCAAGTTCGGGCGGCTGGTGGTGCTGCGGGGGACGAAGATTGAGGACATCCCGCTGGCGGAGGCGATTGCGAAGAACCGGACGGTGGACGAGAGCTTTCTGCGGATCCTGAGCGGCCTCGAACCGAAGCTTTAGACAGGGGACCCTATCCTGCTCAGCCGGAAGGGGTTGGGCAGGATGGGGTTGATACCTGGTTACACCACGAAATCGGTGTTTTCTTCCGGCTGGGACCTATGGTATACACGGAGTGCTCAGTGCATTCTCAGTTATCAGCCTGACTGGTCATCCCGGAGGAGCCGTGAAAGCCTCGCTCGCCCAGCCCGAGATTCGCGAAGTGATGGATATTCGGCAAGCCGCTCATTATTTGGGGATCAGCGCGGACAGCCTCTACCGGTACGCTGCGTCGGGATTCATTCCCGCGTTTCGGCTGGGCAACCGCTGGCGGTTCCGGAAATCGCGGCTGGATGAATGGATGGACCGCAGCTCGGGAATTACAGAAGCGCCGGCGCCGAAGCTGGTGCGGAACCAGAAGAAGCCGGTGCGGGCGACGCGGGTGATGGGCCGGGCGATGCGGACGGGCTCGTAGCTGGGATCTCCTTTCCCCGAGCGAATTGCCTGCCCGGTTCCGCCAGTGATTGTCTGCCATCAGAAGAGCCGCCTCATGGGCGGCTTTTTCCTGTCGAATTGCCGGATACCCCGCGACGATAACCCGTCGGTGACGACTCTCCCGTGACAGCGCCGGCTCGAGAAGGGTTGGGTGTGCGGGGCTGCCGATCCCCGGGATAAGTTCGCAACCGAATGCCCGATGAGAGGAGATGGGGGAAAAGAGCAATAGTGACGGCGCGGGCTTACTGGGGTGCAGGAGTTTTGCGCGGTATTCGAGGCGAAGGACGAGATTTTCGGCCTGCCCGCTGACCGAGAGAGGGCAGAGAGGGATTTGCTGGAGCGAAATCAGGGATGGGCTTTACCGCAAACTGCTGTTTCGATTTGGGCCACCTCCCGAAATTCCACCCTTCTGCCGTCATTTCCGCAGGCGGGCCTCTGTTATGATCCGGCAAAATGAGACGCTGCAAAACCGTCCAGATGCCGTTACCCATCGATGTCTCCCGGTGGAGAGAGAATCCGTGGGCAATCGGAGGCTCTGCCGCTCGACCGAAGGGGCGGAGCGGCCTCTCAACGTTGGAGTTGTGTGCAGGGGGAGGTGGGCAGGCATTAGGATTTGAGCAGGCTGGAATCGAGCATGCGGCCCTCGTCGAGCTCGACGGAACCTCGTGCGAGACCCTACGCAACAACCGGCCGCATTGGAAGATTCTTAACGAGGATCTCAATTCGTTCGATGCATCCTCTTTTGCCGGGGTAGAGATTGTCTCCGGAGGGCTTCCATGTCCCCCCTTCTCGGTTGCAGGAAAGCAACTTGGGGAGGGAGACGAGCGTAACTTGTTCCCCGCGATGATCCGAATCGTCGATCACGCACGACCGAAAGCGATCATGATTGAGAACGTCCGGGGAATACTGGACGCAATCTTCGAAGATTACAGGCAGCAGATGATGCTTCAGTTGAAGAAGCTCGGTTATCAGACCGGATGGCGTCTAATGAACGCAAGCGATTTTGGGGTGCCGCAGCTGCGGCCTCGTGTTGTTTTTGTGGCCATCCGTGATGAGTACTCTGAGAATTTCTCCTGGCCTAACGGATCGTTGGATCCTCCCCAAACGGTTGGACGGGTCCTTTACGACCTAATCGCAGCGAGGGGTTGGGCGGGCGCGAAGAACTGGAGCGACTGCGCCAATGAGATCGCCCCTACCATTGTGGGCGGCTCCCATAAGCACGGGGGCCCGGATCTCGGTCCCACGCGCGCGAGGCGCGCGTGGCAGGCCTTGGGGGTAGATGGCAAGGGGATCGCGGATGCTGCTCCTGAGAGGGATTTTGTAGGGATGCCGCGGCTGACGGTCCGGATGGTAGCGCGACTGCAGGGATTTCCGGATCAGTGGCATTTCGCTGGTGCAAAAACAAAGGCATACCGCCAGGTGGGCAATGCGTTTCCCCCGCCCTTCGCCTGCGCGGTCGCTGAACGAATCAGAGTTTGCCTGACTGCGCGAAAATCTGTCCGCATTGCGGGATAATCGCTCA
>JBAUGH010000268.1:0-4773 GCA_049679565.1 Acidobacteriaceae bacterium | reverse complement strand
GCACCAAGATCGGCGTGGTGCTGCTCATCCTGGGCGGGATGCACTTCTTCAATATGTTCGTGCTCGCCCGCATGCGCCGCCGCTCGATGGCGAGCCCCATGCCCGGCGCCAGCGCTTGCTGAAGAGCCGCCCCAATCCAACCTCGGAGGAAACCATGTTTGAAACCTGTATTCGCTGCTCTGCGCGGCCCTGGTCTTTGGGCTGGCGCGCGTTCTCCACTGGGCCGGCGATGTCTTTCTCCACGACCCCTTCCGCGAGCGTCCGGACCTCGGCCGCGCTGTCGCCCGGCTCCTCGACATCGGCTTCTATCTGGTGAGTGCCGGCTATATTGCCCTGACCTTCCGCAGCGATACAGGTTTAAGAACGGCCGGCGAGGTCGCCAATGTGCTCACCCTGAAGACCGGGTTCTTCCTGTTGCTCCTCGGGTTCCTGCACGGATTCAACATCCTGATCCTGGCCATCTTCCGAAGCCGGAGAGACGCGGGCACGCTGCCGGCGGTATCGTGACTTCGATGACGCGAAAGACGACGCCTAAATCCGAAGAGACCCGCGCCCGCATTCTCGAGGCAGCGCTGGCCACCTTCCGCGAGCGCGGCTTCGAGAACGCCACCATGCGCGAAATTGCCACTGCCGCGCAGGTGGCCACCGGAGCGGCGTACTACTACTTCGACTCCAAGGACGCCATCGTGATGGCGTTCTACCAGCGCGCTCAGCAGGAGCTGCGCTCGTCGCTCGAAGCCCTGCTCGCGGAAAAGCGCAGCTTCGAGGAGCAGCTACGCTCCATCGTCTCGATGAAGCTCGAATACTTTGGACCCAACCGCAAGCTGCTCGGCGCGCTCAGCGCCCACGCGGACCCCACCCACCCGCTCTCGCCCTTCAGCGAGGCGACCCGGGCCGTGCGCGAGCAGGACATCGGCTTCTTCGCCCTCGCTGTCGAGCAGTCCAAAGTGCGCCTGCCCCGCGATATCGCTCCCTACCTGCCGCGCCTCCTGTGGCTCTGGCAAATGGGGATCATCCTGTTCTGGGTCTACGACCGGTCGCCCGGGCAGAAGCGGACAGCTGTGCTGTTCGACAAAACGCTTGCGATGATCCTGCTGACGCTGCGGCTCGCGCGCCTGCCCTTTCTGCGCCCCATTCACCGCCTCGCCGCCGATCTGCTGCAGACGATCTACGGCGAAGCGTAAGCGGGCGCATCGCACCCGCCCATCAGTCACAACTGCGTCCCTACTGCGGCAGGTTCGTTGCCGGGCCGTTGCTCGCGGGCGCGGGCGTCACGTTCGTCACCTGCCAGCCGTTCGAGCTTTTCACCAGGGTTGCGGTGCCGGTTTGCTGCCCGGAGGTCGCAGCCGCGATCCTGGGGAAGGCCGTCTTCATTTCGACCGAGCTCGCCCAGTCCGGCACGGTGCTCACCGCGTCGTGATACGACACGCTGTACTGCGTCGCGTCCGGATCGTTGGCCGGCGAGAAGCTGTCGATCGACGTCACCTGCCAGTGGCCGAAGCAGAAGTTGCCGTAGCCGGGCTGGGTCTGGTCCGCAGTCCAGGTGGAGCGGCCTTTCGCGGACAAATCGTAATCGTTCACCTGCTTCGAGCCGATCAGGAAGCGCTTCTTCTGCTCTGGCGTCCGCGTGAGCATGCCGGCGTCGGTCAGCGCGTCGAAGCCTTTGGTCTGGTCTTCGTTGTTGGTATCGGCCTGGGCAGGAAACTTCACCGCCGCCGACCACACGCACACCGGCGTGGCGCTGTAATACGCATTCAGGGCCGACTTAAAGGCGCCGGGATCGACGCTGTTCCTGTGGCATCCGGTCCCGGCCGCCAGCACCGCAACGCTCAAAAGGGAAACGATTTTCTTCGTGGGCATCCTTCACTCTCCTCGGGGTAGGATGCCGATTTCTGTCACCGGAACAGCGACAAATCGATGGCGTTCCCCATGGCCGCATAGCCGGCGTCGTTGGGGTGCAGGTGGTCGCCGGAATCGTAGGCCGGCGCGAACATCTTCGGGTTATTGGGATCGCGGGTGATCCTGTCGAAGTCGATGACCCCGTCGAACACGCCGCTGGTCCGGATCCACTCGTTCTCCGCCTCGCGCATCTGTTCGCCCGCCGCCGAGGCGTACTTCGCGCCGATGTATGGGGTCAGCGTCGCTCCGTAGACTTTGATGCCGTGCGCATGCGCGCGGGCGACGATCTGCGACAGCGCGAAAATCAGCTCCGGCGTGGTGATCACGTCGGAAGGATCGCGGGGCTGCGCCGTGTGTCCGATATCGTTGATGCCTTCGAGCACGATCACGTACTTCACGCCATCCTGCGACAACACGTCGCGATCGAAGCGGGCCAGCGCATTCGGCCCCGCGCCGTCGTGCAGCAGGCGATTGCCGCCGATGCCTTCATTCAGCACCGACAGATGCGCCAGCTTCGGATCGGCCTCCAGCCGGCTGGCGAGGATGTCCGGCCAGCGCCGGTTGGCGTCGCGCGTCGACTGCCACCCGTCGGTGATCGAGTCGCCGAATGCGACGATGGACGCCGCGCGCGGATCGCTCGCGCTCACCTCGATACCCTTCACGAAACACCACGAGTAGATGCGCCGCGCATCGCTGAGCGTCGCCGCGCCGGTCGTATCGCCGGCCGCGATGAAGTTGGTGGACTGCCCATCCTCATGGCAGGTGGTGTTGCTGATCGGCTGCTCCGGCAGATACACGCTGACAGCGAGGCTGGCCAGCGGAGCAACCTGCATCGGCACGGGGTCGCTGACCGCCAGCGCGCCATTGGGGATCACGATCGACGACTGGCCGGCGAACGTCAGCGCGTGATCGGAGCCGGGGGCGATCGCCCCGCCCGAACTCCCGTCCGGCCCGGCGCTCAGCGCTACGTGCGCCGCGCCGACCGTCAGTGGATGCGCGCCGAACTCGTTCGTCAGCACTACCCGGATCTCCGGGCCGCCCGCGCTGATGCGCACCACGTCGCGGTAGGTGGAATCGGCCGGTGAGGCCTGGCCGGAGTTCACCGGCTCGCCCATCGGCGACGATGCCCACGTGCCGATCCATTTCCCCATCGGGTGGGTTTCCTGGGCGCCGGACGTAAGGGGCAGAAGCAGCAGGAGGAGAGCGAAAACATTCTTCAACATTTCTTCACCGTTCTACACCAAAGGACAGAAGTCCTGCAGCAACAGGAGGGGGTGCGCGGTGCGGTCGCCCCTGCCCGCGCCCGGCCGAAAGAAAAGCGGCGAGCGGAAGATGAAATCCGCAAAAAACGCTCAGAAGTTTCTTGTAGCCCGCTGAAAAGCTGCGGTACTATGGGCGCCCACGTTGACAGCGCTTTCGCGCGCATTCCCCAGGCCTGCGAAACCCCTCCCCGCTGCGTTCTCAATCCTCCAGTTCCGGCTGCCTGCCGTACTGCCGGTCGATGCCAACGCTGCACTTCCAAAACTTTCCGAGGAGAAAACTCCATGGGCTATCTGACCAACCGTAAACGGACATTCGGGATCGTTCTGGGCCTCATGCTGGCCGCGATGGCTGCGGCTGCCGGCGGATCATGGCTGGAAACCCTGACTCACCCCACACCGGTGCAGGCCGCGCTCGACGTGCGCGACTTCTGGTTTCTGAACGGCACCGGAAGACAGATCAACCAGATCTACGTTGCTCCGCATGAACAGACCACGTGGGGAAACAGCATCCTGCCCTCCGGCGTTGCTCTGGGCCCCCGCATCGGCTTTCTGGTGACGTTCAACGGCAACGTTGTCAGCTCCTGCGCGATGGATTTCAAGCTGGTGTTCAGCACCGGAGCGGTGGAGACCTATACCGGGGGCTTCAACACCTGCAACCTGCACGCCGTGATCTTTACGCCCAGCCACGCGATGGGCTACTGAGACAGGGTGGTTCGGCACCGCCGGGCGCCGGGCTTCAGGTCTGCGCAACAGGAAAAGCCCCGGCTCCGAGCCGGGGCTTTTCTGTTGCCTCGCGTTTCGCTCAGAACTGCTGGGCCATCTCCGCTTCCTGCTCCTCGTCGAGGCCGTGGCGGCGCAGCAGCGTGGGCAGGTTCTGCGAAAACGCCGAACGCGGCATCACGATGTCGCAGCCTGCTTCCACCGCCTTCGCCTTCAGGTCGCCCTGCAGATGCGAGAGGAAGCCGATCACCGAAGTCCCCCGCTTCAGCTTCGACTTCAGCTTCGGAATCAGGATCAGAGGCTTGGCCGCGGTGTTGTTCAGATCAAAAACGATCAGCGACGGGCGCTCTTCTTCCGGCGCTTCCAGAATCTTCGCCACCGTCTCCGCGTCGTTCTTCACGAAAGCCACCTTGATGCCCAGCTTGCGCGCCGACTCGTTGATCTTCGCGAAGAAGAAAAGATCCTCGATAAACAGGTAAATGCGGGTGGGCGCGTCTTCGCGAATAGGCGGCGGAGGCGGCTCCCATGAGGCCGCATTCTCGAAGTGGCCGTTGCCGTTCACGTTGCCGTTGCGGAACTCGATCGTCGAAGGAGGCCCGTCCGCCACGTTCCCGTTCGCCGAGCGATAGCTGTGGTCCATGGGACCCACGAAAACCCGTTCGCGGCGCTGCCGGTTGCGGCGGCCTCTGCCCCCACCGCCTCCCTGCTGCTGTCCGTTGCCGTTCTTGAAGAAACGCTGCTGGCTCGAGGGCTGCGGCTTGGGCGGCTTCGGCTTGTGCGCCTGCGGCTGCGGCGGTGCCTGCTGGCTCTGGGGCTGCGGCTGGCCCTGGCCGTTGGCCTGGGCTCCCTTATTCCGCTTGCGCCGGCGCCGGCGACGATGCCCGCCCGGTCC
>JBAUGH010000267.1:0-6647 GCA_049679565.1 Acidobacteriaceae bacterium | reverse complement strand
GTCACGCTCCTCGAACAACACCTCGAAACCCTGGCCGGCCTGCAGACATACACCGGCAGCTTCCTCGTGCATTATCTCGACGCCATCGTTTATCCCAACCTTCCCGTTGGGCTCATCATCGGCTTCGGAGTCGGCGTCTGCTGCGTCAATCTGCTCATCTACGGGTTGCGTGCGATTCGCGCTCTCCGCGCGCGCGATGCGTCCGCTCCCACCGGCCGTTAGTCGGGCCCGTTCCCCGTCTTGCCACGCAGATTCTTGTGCGCCGTGAAGAAGATGTCCTGCTCCTCGGAGAGCTGCTTCGCCTGGTCCGTTGCGCTCTGCGTCGCCTCCAGCGCGGTCTTTTCTGAAAACTCGTAGTCCCGGTCCGAAGGCAGCGCGTTCAGCGTCGCCACCCACCTGGCCGTGTCCTGGCTTAGATCCTTCAGCGACTTGCGAATATCCGCGTGCGCCGAATCGTACATGTCGAGGTTGTCCTGCAGTTCGTCGCACAGCCGGGTGAACTCCTCCAGCTTGTCGCGAACCTGCGCGCTTCGGTTGTTCCCCTTTGGCGCCGCTGAAAGCTCCTTCAGCGCATCCATCCGCTGGTCCAGGAACTTGAGATAGAGTTTGATCCGCTCGTTCGGATTGGTCCGGTTGTCCCGGACCTGCTGCACTTCATCCGGGGTCAGCGGATCGTTCTGATCCATCTGCGCCCGCAGACGCGGCAGGAACCCGGCCAGCATCACAACCATCAGGAACCAGGCGAACCGGCGGCTCATAGGGATACCTCTCCAGTTACTACCATCCTGGAGCAACCCGCCTCGCCTTGCAAGCCTTCTCAGGATATCCGCGCGCCCCGTTCCCCCAGCAGGTTCTTCAGAATCGACCGGTGGCACCGCGCCTCATGCTCGCAGTAGCACCCCACCGAAAAGCTCGTCTGCTGCGAAAGCGCCGCCAGCATATCCAGAATCCGCGACTTCTCCGGCTCTTTCATCTCCGCCCGGTACTTCCGCTCGAACTTCTTCCACGCCGCGTCCCCACCGTCCGCATGCATGATCTCGCGGACCAGGTCCTCGCTCGGCGCCAGATTCGGCAGCCACACATCGTAGAAGTTCCGCTTCGCGAACTCCGCCTTCGGCACCCCGCGCGGCGGCCGCCGCACCGTCCCGATCCGCAACCCTTCCTTCGCCCGTCGCGGAGTTCCCAGCCGCAAAACCGTGATCGCCATCGCATCCTCCCCACCGGTCTCAGCGGAGATTCTTACACCTTTCGGCCGCCGCCCTTCTTCGCAACCGGAGTCTTCTTCGTCCCCTTCGCGGCTGCGTTCTCCCAGGCCGCCGTCAGTGCCGCGCACACTCTCTCCCGCGACGCCGCTTGCAGAATCACGTTCGTGCTTCCCTGCTTTCCCCATCCCCCCTTCACCGGCGCAAACATCTTCGGATCGGCCCCAACGAACGCCTCCTGCTGATCCGGAAACAGCTTCACCATCCCCCTCGTCTCATCCGGATAACCGAGGGTCGCAAAAATCTTTCCCCGCACCCGAAAATCCGGATGGTTCATGTGCGCTTTCTCCTCGGCGCCCGGCAGACCCAGGGCCATCTTCCGAAACTCCGCCGCCGTCATGCTTGCCCCTGCTCTTTCATCACTGCCTGCATCGCTTCCATCGAAACATCCTTCACATGCGTCCCAATCCACCACTGAAACCCGAAGGGATCCTCCACCCCCGCCGTCCGGTCTCCATAGAACTGGTCCGTTGGCTCCCGCAGGCTCTTCCCTCCCGCCGCCAGCGCGCGCCGGTACACCCCATCGCAGTCTTCCACGTAGAACATCAGGCTCACCGCCGACCCGCCCAGGTGCATCGGGCTGTAAATCCCCTTCTCCGGAGCCTCGTCCGCCAGCATCACCACCGAGTCGCCGATGCGCACCTCGGCGTGTCCCAGCTTCCCATCCGGTTGCGCCATCCGCATCACTTCTTTCGCCCCAAAGGCCTGCTTGTAAAACTCAATCGCCTGCGCCGCTCCACGCACATGCAGATACGGCTGAAGGCTGTGATACCCCTCCGGAATTGCTTTGACCGAGGACATAGCCCCTCCTTTTGATGCCACCCATTCTGGCGCACCTGCCAACGCTCGCGATTGTAAAAAATTGACCGCCCAGCAGCTGCACCTTCACGCCAGCGGCACGTGATTCAAATGCTCGGTCGCCGCCGCCAGATAGGCCCCCGGTGTCATCCCCGCAAAATCCTGAAAATCGTGGATGAAATGCGCCTGGTCGTAGTAGCCCCCGTCCAGCGCCACCTGCGCCCAGTCCACCGCTTTTCGGCGATGAACCCTCTCCAGCACCCGCTGGAATCGCCGCACCCGGCAGAACGCTTTGGGCGTCAGCCCCACCTGATCCCGAAAGATCTCGATAAACCGCCGCTGGCTCAGCCCGATCCGCTCCATCACCCCCGCGACCGTTGCCACCTGCGGCGCCCGGCAAATGTGTGCTCGCGCAAAGTCAATCGCCGGATGCAGCTCCAGCGGACGCGCCAGCTGCTGCAGCAGCCCGCGCTCCAGAATCCCAAACATCTCCGGCGCCGAATCCGCTTCCAGCAGCCGCTCCCGCAATTCACCCGCGCCGCGGCCCCACACATCCTCAAGCGCCAGGGAGCAGTTCGCCACTTCCCCACCCGGAACCCGCAGAAACGGAAACGCCCCGCCCGGCCGGAACTGGATCCCGACCACCCGGTCTTCCGTCGCCGTATCGATCGCGCAGCCGTTCGTCCGCGGCCCCGCCAGCGCCACCAGCCCACACGACCAATACCGCCGCGGATCGTCCGCGTCGTAAACCCGGATCTTCTCATCGCGCAGATTAAAGATGATCGACGCCTCGCCGTTCGGCATCAGGCGCTCGCGCGCGTACGGCTGCGGCATCCCTTCCCAGTACCAGAAGCACCCGATAAAAGCCGCCAGCGGCGGACCCGGGATGAAGCGGGAATGCATGCCACCCAGCTTGCCGGAATCCCCCAACCGCGCGCAACCCCTTTCAGAATGGGACGCCGGTCGCGATGGACTCCACGTCCCCCTCATCCCCATCCCCCCGCTCCACAATCGAAGGCAGCTTCCGCAGAACTTTGATCCCCTCCGCTCCGTGCGTCAGGGTCAGACTTTCCGAGCACACCCCGCATAGCCAGAAATGCTCCATGTGGGTGGTGGGTCAGTTTGATTTTTGGCACCTGCGGGATGCGGCGGGATAAGGCGGGATTTCGCGGGACGGCTTAGACCGTTTCGCCCAGGAATTTCAGTCTGGCCCGGAGCCGATCCATCTTGTCGTCCAGTTGAGCCGCATCGCTCACGGAGAGTTTCAGGGTCTTGCGCCGTTCGCTTGCCGAGTCGTAAGCCTGTCTCGCGTCTCGGACCAGGTGGGCGACGGCTTCCCTGTCATCCGTAACGAAGAGGTAGGCGACAGACGCCAAAGCAAGGTCTGTGTCAGTCAACAGCAGTTCCACGGCAAGCTGGTGCCAGTCCCGTATCGGGCCAGTATCAGAGGTCATCGAACTCCTCCCGGCGAAAGAGCGAACCGCTGCGATATTACCCCAGTGACCTACTCCTGGCCGATAGCAGCCTCGACACTGGCTATCCGGCTCTCCAATTCACCCAGCATCTCCCCAGCCTCGCGGATGGCGTTGGGCGCTGTCGTGTTCGGCTCACTGACGAGCATAGCTATCTCGGCAATCAGCTTCCGCACCGCCTGGATGGTCTTCAGGGCACGTTCAAGCTGGCCGTCGCGCATCTCCCCCTCTGCGACGGCACAAAGGGCATAGGCGACCATGACGCGGCTGCGGAGCGACCTCGATATCAAAGCCTGCACATTTTCACTGGTTCCCATTTTGTATGTACTCCGATTCCGCGGTCCTGAAAAAGTGCCCGCTGCTTGCCGACAGCGGGCCAGAAAGCGGTTGCGATTGGAAGAGGATGCTGGTGTTGGGCGCTGTCGGGATGTGACGGATATCACTCTAACCCCAGGAGGCCAACCAGTTCCTCTACGGACCAGACGTGATCGGTCAATCCACCCTCCATCGCCGGGGTCACGCGCAACGTCTGATGCACGCGGCAGAAGTTGTAATACATGAAATACAGGGCGACGGCGTGACGGTGATTGTCGATCTTCTTTGAGAAAGCGTTAGTAAGGCGGGTGAACCGCCGCATGGACATTCGCATTGTGAGGTTCTGGCGCTCCACAAACGATGTGCTGACGTGCTTGGGGTCCGGTACGCCGCTGATGGTTTTCATATCGCACCCGATGCACTTCGCCGGAGAATACCGCCGCTGCTCTTCATTCGAGGGAGCGCCATAAATCTTGTGCAGCATCGCGTAATCAACGTCCATCCCGAAAGCGCCCTCCACGGCCTCCAGGTAGGCTTTGTGGGCGTCTGTGGTCACCTGGACGCGGCTGCGAATGCGGCTGGCGCAGTCTTCCATGAAGTCCAGCGCCCAACCGGCATCCCGCCCCCCTACCAGCCAGCAAACGCACAGCTTCGTCTCCGCATCGATAGCCGTCCACGTCCAAACATCGCCCCATCCTTCCGCCTTTTGCTCCGGGCTCGCGTTCTTCTTCTTCGCTCCGACAAACGACCAGATTTCATCACATTGCAGGCGGCGAACGCGCAGATTGCGGACGTGGCGATGATGGTAGTTGGCGTAACGGGGAGATAACTACCGATCGCCTCACCAGCACACAACGCACAACTTAGCGGCGAGCAATCCACGGGACGCCGCGACTTATCCCATCAGTTCTTCGACGCCGTCAGCTCCATCGGCTCCGTCAGGCTGATGATCAGCACCGACCCCTGCGGCAGGTTCGCCGCCTCCGGATGCGTCATCAGCATGTGTGCTGAGACCGCCCCGGCTCCCACCAGCGACCCGACACCCGCGCCCACAGGCCCGGCAAACGCCGCTCCTGCAACCGCGCCTGCCCCCGCGCCCGCACCGTATTCCAGCGCATCCTTTTTGTACCGCACGCTGGCCTCGATGCCGCCTTCCTGGTTCACCCGCGTGCCCGACACATCGGACTCCACCACTTCCGCCATCAGGTGATATTGGGTGCCACTGGGCAACACCACCTCTTCCGGCAGCAGCCGGATCCTCGCATGCGGCCCGAGATGGTGTCCCTGCGAAACCTGCACCACGCGCCCCCGCACTTCCGAGCCAGCCGGGAGGATCACGCGACCGTCTTTGTAAACATTGCCCGTCAGCCGGGCACGGAAGGTCGCGCCCCGCGTCGTGTCCGCGGTGGACAGGTCCTCCTGCAACTGCACGCGGATATTCGTCCCTTCCGCCAGTTCATTGGGATTGTCGGGCACGAAGGTCACGATGCCGTCGTCCCCGTTGTCGGCCCGCCGGTGCAGCGAAACCGAAGCGTTGTCCCCAACGATTCCGTCATCGGAGTTTCCCATAGCCGAATTCGTCGCCGCCGGCGGCGCCGTCCTGGGGATGGCGGGCGATGGCTTCGGAGCCGGAGCCGGAGCCGGAAGATCCTCATCCGCCTGAATCGTGTCGTCCGCCGGCGGATGCGACACGCCGCTGTACGGATCCTGATTCTGCGCGGCTTGCTGGTTCGGCTGCGATTGCGCTGACTGCGCAACCGCCGTGTACGTGCAGACACAACCAGCAATCGCCGCCAGCAGTGCAATGCGGATCGGGATTCTCATAAACGATTTCTCCTTGCTGCGCACCCAGCCGAAACGAGGCCCTGCGTGACGATTCAACCCGCATTGCTCCGAAAAGTCGCCCTTGGGCGGGGAGCAAAGGCCCTTCGGGGCGCCAGCTTATAACCCACTCTGTTGACGAGCCTATCCTGGCCGGGTGAGCAACGCACCCGACCCACGTGCCTGGCGTACCAGCGCGGTTACCTCGCCCCCACCCCTCAATTCTGCGCACCCCTCTGCAACCGCCGGTTGCGCAACCACTTCGCCGCTCCCAGGGCAAACAGCATCAGCCCGAACGGCAGGCACATCATCGCCGCCATCAGCGCCAGCCAGCCCGAGTTGGTATGAGGCCCCTGGCGGCCGATGCCGCCGAAAACCGTCTCCGCCAGCAGCGCCGCCACCACCCCGGCCACCAGTATCCAGCCCCCCGTCACCAGCAGTGCCCGCGTCCCGTCATCCGGCCGGGCTGCTCCGCTGCGACCTGCGTCGGCTCGTTCCACCATCCCGGCTCCCGGACTCACCGCCCGCGCAGTGCCGCCACCAGCATCACCCGCACCACCACCCCCGTCACCGAAACGTACAGCCATAACGGAAACGTCCATCGCGCCACCTTCCTGTGAATCGGAAAGCGCCGCGACAGAGCCAGATAGAACGTGATCAGCACCACCGGCAGCGCCACGGTCGCCAGCACGATATGGCTGATCAGCAGCGGCAGATAAGCTTCGTAATAAACCCGGTCGTGGATCGGATACAGCGTTTCCCCGTGCAGCGCATGGTTCGCGATGTAGCACACCAGGAACAGCGAGCTGAACACGAACGCCGTCATCATGCTCGCCCGATGCGCCGCAATCCGCCGCTTGCGAATGAAATAGAACCCCGCCAACAGCGCGATCGCGGCCAACCCGTTCAGCAGCGCATTCAGATTCGGCAGAAACGTGTAGTGGCGCGCCGCCGCATCCGAGGCCGGATGCACATAGAT
>JBAUGH010000266.1:0-2340 GCA_049679565.1 Acidobacteriaceae bacterium | reverse complement strand
AGCTACGAGTACAACCGCAACGAGCCGCCGTATTATCCGTTTCCGCGGGACGCGGAGGGAAAGAACGATTTCTCGCAGTTCAATCCGGAGTTCTTCCGGCATTTCGAGCAGCGCATTCAGGATCTGGGGGCGATTGGGGTCGAGGCGGATGTGATCCTGTTTCATCCTTACGACCGGTGGGGTTATGCGACGATGCCAGCGGAAGTGAACGACCGCTATCTGCGCTATGTGGTGGCGCGATTCGGGGCTTATCGAAACGTATGGTGGTCGCTGGCCAACGAGTACGACCTGATGAAGGCGCTGACGACGACGGACTGGCTGCGCTTTGCGCACATTGTGGAAGAGGAAGACGCGGCGCATCATCTGCGGTCGGTTCATTTCAGCCACACGATGTATGACTACACGGAGCCGTGGGTGACGCATGCCAGCCTGCAAAGCACGGCTTTCGACAAGGCTCTGGAGTGGCGGGCGGACTGGCGGAAGCCGGTGATCTTCGACGAGATGCAGTACGAGGGAAATATCCCATCGCGCTGGGGCAACCTGTCGGGCGAAGAGGAGGCGCGGCGGTTCTGGCGGTGCGTGGTGGCGGGATGTTATGCGACGCATGGGGAGACGTATCTCGATCCGGAGGATGTGCTGTGGTGGTCGAAAGGGGGGACGCTGCACGGGAGCAGCCCGGAGCGGATCGGGTTTCTGCGGCGGCTGGTGGAGGAGGTTGCTCCGCGGGGGTTCACCGGGGCAAACTCCTACTATTTGTCAGCGACGAGTTATGAGGGGAACCTTCTCTACTTCATGGATGAGCATCAGCCGGGGGAGTATAAGTTCCCACTGCCGGAGGGGCAGACCTTTCGAGGGGAGATTGTCGATCCGTGGGCGATGACGCGGACGGCGCTGGCGGGGACTTATAGCGGAGCTACGCAGATCCAACTACCGGGGAAGCCGCGCGGGGCGGTGCTGTTCGTCAAAGTGCTGGCCGCACGGGCGTAGGCGCTTCGCGCAACCCGAGATCGCTAACGACGGGCGATTCCGGCACCCGGAAACTTACCAGCCCATTTGGCGCATGCGTTCTTCGATGAGAGCGCTGTAGCGATTCATGCGGTCGGGGTGGCGGCGGCGGGGCGCGGGAAGAATGGCGGCGAGGCGCGCGGCCTGGTCGCGATCGATGGCGCGGGCGGAGGTTCCATACCAGGCGTGGCAGGCGGCGTCGGCGCCATAGATGCCGGGGCCCCATTCGACAACGTTGAGGTAGAGCTCGAGGATGCGGCGCTTGCCGAGGACCAGCTCGGCAACGGGGACGAGGGAGGCTTCCGCGCCTTTGCGGAGGATGGAGCGGTTGGTCCCGAAGAAGAGGTTTTTGACGAGCTGCTGGTCGAGGGTGGAGGCGCCCCGCTTGCGGCCGCCTTCCATATCTTCGTCGGCAGCGATCTCGATCTGGTGCCAGTCGAAGCCGTGGTGCTGGTAGAAGCGGGCGTCCTCGGCGGCGATGACGGCGTGCTGGAGGTCGGGCGAGATCTGGGTGAGAGGGATGAAGCGGTAGCGTTCGTGGTAGGGCTTGTTGGCGATCCAGGCCTCGAAGCGGCGCTCGAGGTGGACGGCGGTAGTGGGCGGATCGACGAAGCGGAGCACGACGAGGGTGAGGGCGGCGAGCGACCAGAGGGCAGCGAGGGCGAGGGCGATCCAGAGGAGGACGGAGCGGAGGGAAAGGGAGCGGAGGAAGCGGTTGCGGCGGGAGCGAGGTTTCGGCCTGGATGGAACTGGCGCTGCGGTCACACTTCAGGATAACGGGCGGGGGCAGGGTCACGGGGCGGGGCGGCGCTTGTCTCGGGGGGTCGATCGGGGGCATTCTGAAGGCGCTATGCCGCGTGCTGCCAGGGCGAAGGCGAAAGTACCGCACTCCTTTGTGGTGGAGGCGCTGGAGGCGGCGCATCCGGAAGTGCGGAGGATGTTTTCCGGGTTCGCGGTGTATATCGGCGACCGGCTGGTCTTCATGCTGCGCGACGCGGCGAAGTCCCCGGAGGACAACGGTGTGTGGGTGGTGCTGGCGGAGGGGATCGACCCGGGCGATCGAGGGCTGCGGCGGGAGTTCCCTTCCCTGCGCTCGATTGAGCTGCTGGGCGGAGCGATCCGGCACTGGCTGCTGATCCCGAGCGACGGAGGGGATTTCGAGCGGGAGGCGCTGCGCGCGTGCGAGCTGGTGCTGCGGCGCGATCCGCGGCTGGGGCGGATTCCGCAATCGCGGCGGTAGGAACGGAGTCCTGGGCGAAGTGGATGCAGGAGGCGGCCGATGGATGCGAAGCCCGGCGAAGTGACGCAATTGCTGAAGGCCCTGCACGGCGGCGA
>JBAUGH010000265.1:0-11281 GCA_049679565.1 Acidobacteriaceae bacterium | reverse complement strand
TTTGTCACCTGCGCATCCCGCGAAGTGGCCTTCGGACGGCACAACAACCATCGAAGGCTCGCCGGCATGACGGGCGGCTGCGCGGCTGACCAGGCAGGTTCCGCTCTCCCCAGTCGCCTACGCAGGCCTTGACAAGGCTCTGATCTCACTCCTATAGTTCGGGTCGCCTATTTAATCCCGCGCGGATCTCTCCCAGAGAGGTGTGCGCGGAGGGCCCCGAACCTCAGGTGAAGAAGCATCGCACTGCGACAAAGCAGCGCGCCTGCGAGGGAACTTGTCCTGGAGGAAATTTATGGTGGAGAGGCCAGACATGCAAAATGCGAAAGTAATGGCAGCCCTTCGCGGGCTGCTCGGAATTGTCCTCGTCGCCGCGCTGTTGCTCGCGGGAAAAGCTCAGGCGCAGGTGCTCTACGGTACCGTCACAGGAACGGTCACCGATAAGACCGGCGCGGTCGTTCCCAACGTCAGCATGACCCTGACCAACCAGGGAACGGGTGAGAAACGAGCGACCGCCACGACCTCTACGGGTACCTACCGGTTCGGTGACGTCCTGCCTGGTACGTACACGGTTGCCGTTGCGCGGACTGGAAACTTCGCTGCGTTCAGGGAGATTGGCGTCGCCATCGCCGTCAACCAGGTAGCGGAAATCAACATTTCTCTGGAAGCCGCCAGCGTCACGCAAACCGTGAGTGTCACGTCGACGGCGCCCATCCTGCAGACGGAAACGGCCGACGTCAGCCATGACATTACCGAAACGCAGATGGAACAGCTGCCCCTCACGTCCAGCCAGGGACGTAACTTCCAGGCGCTGTATACGCTGCTCCCGGGTGCGGCCGATGTTCAGGAGAAGAACTCCACCGCTGCCAATCCCTCCCGTGCCCTGTCTCTCAACGTCAACGGAATGAACTACAACGGCAACACCACCCGCATCGACGGGGCCATGAACTATTACGGGTGGTTGCCCTATCTGGTGGCCTATGTTCCACCCGCGGAGTCCATCGCCAGCGTCAATGTCGTCACCAACTCCTTCAACGCCGAACAGGGACTGGCGGGCGGGGCTTCAATTAACGTCACAACCAAAAGCGGCACCCGCGATTTCCACGGGACCGCGTGGGAATACTACCAGGACGCCGCCATCAATGCTCGCCCCTATACCGCAACCGTCCTGAGTTCGCCCACCCTCCCCAAAAACGTTTTCAATGAGTACGGCTTCAATATCGGCGGCCCCGTCTACATTCCAAAAATCCTGACCGGCAAGAAAAAGCTCTTCTTCTTCGACAATTTCGAACGCACTACGCGACGGCAGTTGATCTCCAATACCCTGACAATTCCGGACGCCACCATGGTGGGCGGAGATTTCTCGGAAGTTTCCTCGTTCGATCCTTTGTACGATCCTCAACCCCTGGGTACGGGTCCTTACTTGCCGGTTGGATCTCGTCCCACCTTCCTCTCCGAGTACGGCTGCAACTGTATCCCGGCTTCGCGCCAGTCGTTTGCGGCGTCCACCATGATCGCGAACCTGCTGCCCATCGCCAAGGTTGTGGGCACACCGAGCGCCAGCGCACTGGCCAACCAGCTGGCGAATGACTACTTCGGTACCGCGACCTTTGCCTATAGCCGCAACACCAACGATGCCAAGATCACTTACATTCCCAATGACACCACCCAGACCTTCGGCAAATACAGCATCGAGCCGTTTTCCATCCTTGACCCGCAGCCGCTGGGCCAGGCGGGTGGAGCTGCCCTGGATGGCGGACAGTCCGGCGCGGCGTCCGGCCGCATCCAGAACGTCGGCATGGGTATGAGCCATGTGTTCGGTCCGAGGCTGGTCATCGATGCCGACTTTGGCTACACCCGCCAGGTCACCGGAGCGCAATCGCTGCTCGACCTCAGTCTTGGCGACTACGGACTTGACGTTCTCAAAATTCCCGGAACAAACGGCCCGGGAACCAACTATGTCGGCCAGCCGATCTTCGAAATCCAGGGCGGCAGCACCTTTGCAACCCTCGGCAACGCCCAGGGCGCGAACCCCTACCTGTTTCGCGATAACCAGTTTACCGGCGACGTCAACCTGAGCTTCACAAAGGGCAGACACGCCACCAAGTACGGCTTCAGCTACTATCACTTCGACCTGAATCACTTCCAGCCCACCAGCGGCAGCGGCATCAATAACCCCCGCGGCGGCTTTTACTTCCAGGGTGGAATGACCGTGGGACCGGGAGACATCAGCTCCAAGGGCGCAGCCAACACCATCTATAACTACAATTCTCTGGCCGATTTCCTGCTCGGTCTTCCGAACAATGGAACCGGCGAAGCGGTCACCACTGCCCATCAGATCGCCAACCCCAACGCGCTCCGCTGGACCGAAATTGCCGCCTACGCCCAGGATCAATGGACCGCGACTTCCCGGCTCACCATCGATTATGGCGTTCGCTATGAGGTATATCCCCCCGGATATCGCGACCACACCGGCATGTATATCCTCGATCCGAACCTGCCGCAGAGCGCCAATGTCGAAGTTGGCGGCGTTAATGGAGAACCGAAAAATTCCGGATTGTCCGCCGGCTGGGGATTCTTTGCCCCTCGCCTGGGCATCGCGTATCGCCTCGGTGACAAGACCGTGGTCCGCTCCGGATTCGGACTCACCTCCGACCCCGACAGTTATCGGTTTATGCGCGACACCTTCCCCATGGACCTCAACCCCCAGTACAGCGGTACCGGGGCTGACAGCATCGCCATCGATCCAACCAACGGCAACACCCCGATGACTCTCTCCTACGGCATTCCGGCCCTCACAATTCCGAACTACACCAGCGGCTTCGCTTCGCTGCCGGTCAGCGGGGCTACCGTCACCGTGGCTAAGAATTTCCGCCGCGGCTACGTCGAAAGCTGGAACCTGTTTGTCGAGCGCGAGCTGGGGAGTAAGTTCGTCACCAACGTCGGCTATGTCGGCACCCACGATGTCCGGCAGATGGTGCAGACCGGCTACCTGAACTCTTCGCCCCTGCCCAGCGGCAACACTCCCTGCATGGCCAATGGTTACTACAATCCCTCCACCGGCCTGACTGGCAAGTGCAGCTTCGCAGCCAACGAAATCGTCAATGAGCAATGGTGCACCGGCACGAACAATCTGACCTGCTATAACACCGGCGGCATCGGGTATACCCTGCCGCTCTTCAGTGCCGAGTACAACGGCCTGCAATCGCAGCTGACCTATCGCGGCAGCAGGCTGGCGCAGTTCGGGGTGGTCTATACCTATTCAAAGGCGATCGATCTCGAAGATAACGGCGCCGGCTCCGGCTCCGGCGGCCTCGCCTGGAACTACCCTGCGTATTACGCGCACAACCGCGCCCTTGCCGGCTACGATCAGACCCATAACCTGGAGATCTGGGGCATCTACAACCTGCCCTTCGGGCGCGGTCATCAGTGGGCCAGCAACGGCGTCGGTAATGCGGTTCTTGGCGGCTGGCAACTCAACGGACAGCTCAGCCATATCAGCGGCACTCCCTTCACCGTGAGCGCCAACAGCAACACCGCCAACGCAGAGGGCGAACCTCTGTACGCCAACCTGGTGGCTCCCTATCATCAGCTCAGCGGCCACGAGCGCTCATCCACCAGCAACGTAAGCGGCGGTAAATCGTGGTTCGATCCTGCTTCCTTCGCCAACCCAACCCAACCAACCTATACGGCTACAGAACTGCCTTCGCAGATCACTGCGCCCGTCTTCGGTAACACCAACCGTAACGAGTTCCGCGGGCCCGGCGTTTCCGTGGTCAACGCCAGTGTCTTCCGCTCCTTCACCATCTATCGCGAATCCCAGTTCCAGATTCGTTTCGAGGCCTTCAACGTTGCCAATCACGCGCTGCTCTACAGCAACCCCAATGCAACGGTGGGCAGCTCGACCTTTGGACAAATCACCAGCTTCGGGCCTGGATACTCTCCAACCCAGGGCTCTCGTTCGCTGCAGTTCAGCGGTCGATTCCAGTTTTAGCCTGTTTTGCATGAAGCCTCCCGGCCGGGACCCGCAACGGTCCCGGCCTTTTTGTCCCCCTTCGCCCGTGCCCCGATCTGCGAGAATGATCTCTGCGCGGCTCGAACGGATCTCATCGATAACCGGCAGGAAGCGCAGCTCAACCAGCGGGCCGCGGAGCTGAACGATAAGACCCGTTCTCGGAAAAGGAACGATCCGTGATCTTTCGGTTCCGCTTCGCCCGGCTCTGCTGTCTGGCCATGGCGTTTGTATCCGCGGCGTGCGCGGAAGACACTTCCCAGGCCTGGCTTCGCTACGCGCCGCCCTTCGGCACCCGGCCGTTTCCCGCGTACGACAGGATGCCGGCCTCACTCGTCGATCTCGACGCCTCGCCCGTCGCCGCCAGCGCGCAGAACGAACTCCTTCGCGGGGTGCGTTCCATGCTCGGCAAAACTCTGCGTCTCGAGCCCGCCGTCACCGGCCAGGACGCCTGGATCCTCGGCACCCCAGCGGAAATTGCCGCTGCCCTCCCGCACTACCCGCAGCCCTTGCTCGACGCCGAAGGCTTCTCCCTGTCCGTCTTCAACGCCCACGCGCACACATACTGGATCGTCGCCGGCGCCGATCCGCGCGGCATCCTTTATGGCGCCTTTCATGTTCTCGCCAGCGTCGCCCAGGGCCACGCCTTCGCGCAGCTCGCCGCCAGCCAGTCTCCTGCCGCGCCCATCCGCTGGGTCAATCAGTGGGACAACCTCAACGGCACCATCGAGCGCGGCTATGGCGGCCGCTCCATCTTCTTCGATAACGGTGCGGTCCGCAGCGACCTCACTCGCGTCGGCCAGTACGCTCGTCTCCTCGCCTCCATCGGCATCAACGGATGCACCATCAATAATGTCAACGCCGATCCACGCATCCTCCAGCCGGAGATGATCACTCAGGTAGCGCGCATTGCCGACCTCTTCCGCCCGTGGGGCGTGCGCCTCTCGATTTCTGTTCCCATTAATGCCCCCCAGGACATCGGCGGCCTCAACACCTTCGATCCCGGCAACCCCGCGGTCGCCGCGTGGTGGAAGGCCAAAGTCGATGCCATCTACGCCGCCATCCCTGACTTCGCCGGCTTCGTCGTCAAAGCGGACTCCGAAGGCCAGCCCGGTCCCTCGCACTACGGCCGCAGTCCCGCCGACGCAGCGAATATGCTGGCCGCGGCCCTCAAGCCCCACGGCGGCGTCGTTCTCTATCGCGCTTTCGTCTACAACCACCACCTCGACTGGAACGATCTCAAAGCTGACCGCGCCCGCGCCGCGTACGACATCTTCCATCCCCTCGACGGCCACTTCGCCGACAACGTCGTTATCCAGATCAAAAACGGCCCCATCGACTTTCAGGTGCGCGAACCCGTCTCGCCCCTCTTTGCCGGCCTGCGCCAAACCAATACCGCTGTCGAGCTGCAGATCACCCAGGAGTACATGGGCCAGCAGCGGCAGCTTGTCTATCTGCCCACGCAGTGGCAAACCTATCTCGACTTCAACCTGCACGCGGAAGGTCGCGACACGCCGCTGAAAGACATCGTCGACGGCAAGACCTTTCATCGCCCGCTCGGTGGCTATATCGGCGTGGCCGATGTCGGCCTCGATCCCAACTGGCTGGGCAGCGATCTCGCCCTGGCAAACCTCTATGGCTTCGGCCGCCTCGCCTGGAATCCCAACACCACGGCCGAGACGATCGCGAAGGACTGGACGCGGCTCACCTTCAGCAACGATCCAACCGTTGTCTCGACCCTCGGCCGGATGCTTCTTTCCTCCTGGCACATCTACGAGAACTACACCGGCGCCCCGCTCGGCCTGCAGACCCTCACCAACATCACCGGCCCGCACTACGGACCCGCCCCCCAGTCACAGGCGAACAACGGCTGGGGCCAGTGGATTCGCGCCGACCCTAACGGCGTCGGGATGGATCGCACCGTCGCCACCGGAACAGGCTTCATCGGCCAGTACCCGTCTGCCATCGCGCAACTGTACGGCTCGCTCCAGACCTGCCCCGACAATCTGCTGCTTTTCATGCATCATGTGCCCTACACGTACCGATTGCACACCGGCAAAACCGTCATCCAGACTATCTACGACGATCACTACACCGGCGCCGCCGAAGCTGCCGGTCTGGCGCGCAACTGGGAAACGCTCGACGGCCTCATCGATCCGCAGCCGTATGAAGCCACGCTGAAGATGCTCGAGTACCAGGCCGGCGAAGCCATCGTGTGGCGCGATGCCATCGACCGCTGGTTTCTGAAGATGTCCGGCATTCCCGACGACCAGAACCGCATCGATCACGATCCCAACCGCATCACCGCCTCCCGGATGCAGCTCGAGGGCTACACGCCTGTGAACGTCACACCATGGGAGACTGCATCCGGCGGCAAGGCGTATATATGTCAGGACCGCTCCGTCTGCACTGCGGCCGTGCGCTTCACGCGCCCGGCCGGCTGGTACAACGTTGCCGTGCAGTACTTCGACTACCGCCAGGGCGTCTCCACCTTTAACCTGATCCTCAACCACCAGACCCTCGCCACCTGGACTGCCGGCAATACCCTGCCCGGCGAACAACCCAACGGAGACACGTCTTCGCGCTACACTTTGCGCGGCGTTCCGCTGCAGCCAGGAGACGTACTCTCGATCGAGGGTCACCCCGACGACGGCGAGCCGGCGCCCATCGACTATATGGAAATAACGCCGCAAACCGGCAGCGCGGAGAGTGCGCATCGATGAAAATCACCAGGGCCACCGTCAATATCTGCTCGCCGGGACGAAACTTCGTCACGCTCAAAATCGAAACCGACGAGGGAATCTATGGGCTCGGCGATGGAACGCTGAACGGCCGCGAACTGGCCGTCGCCGCCTATCTCACCGAACATGCCCTGCCCTGCATCATTGGCCGCGATCCGTTCCAGACCGAGGACATCTGGCAATACCTCTATCGCGGACCTTACTGGCGCCGCGGCCCGGTCACCATGTCCGCGGTCGGCGCGGTCGATATGGCGCTGTGGGACATCAAGGGCAAGGCGCTCGGCACGCCCGTCTACAACCTGCTCGGCGGCCGCAGCCGCGATGGTGTCCTCGTCTACGCCCACGCCCACGGCAAAGACATTGAGGAAGCCTGCGACGACGTCGCCCGCCACGTCGAGATGGGCTATCGCGCCATCCGCGTGCAGAGCGGCATTCCCGGCCTCGATAGCACCTACGGCGTCCCCAAAGGCAGCCAGCCCTACGAACCGGCGGAGCGCGGCCTGCCCTCCGAAAGCCGTTGGTCCACGGAGAAGTATCTGCTCCACGTTCCCAGACTCTTCGCCCGCGTGCGCAAGCAGTTCGGTGACGATCTGCATCTGCTCCACGATTGCCACCATCGCCTTAGTCCCATTGAAGCCGCACGCCTCGGCAAGGAGCTCGAGCCCTTCCATCTCTTCTGGATGGAAGACCCGGTCCCGGCGGAATTCCAGGAAGGCTTCCGCGTCATTCGCGAACACACCACCACGCCCATCGCCACCGGCGAAGTGCTCAATTCCGTCTGGGATGTGCACGACCTGATCCGCAACCAGTGGATCGACTACGTCCGCCTCACGCTCACTCATGCTGGTGGTTTCACTGCGCTCAAAAAGCTCGCCGACTTCGCCGCTCTCTATCACGTCCGCACCGGATGCCACGGCCCCACCGATCTCTCGCCCGTCTGCATGGCCGCCGCATTGCACTTCGACCTCGCCATCCACAACTTCGGCATTCAGGAACACATGCCTCACAACGCCGAGACGGATGCCGTCTTCCCGCACAGCTATCGCTTCGAAAATGGATTCATGTTTCCCGGCGATGCGCCCGGTCTCGGCGTCGATCTGGACGAAAAGCTCGCCGCGCAGCATCCGTATCAGCGCGCGTATTTACCCGTTTTGCGCAAACTCGACGGCACGTTGTGGGACTGGTAGCCGCCCGCATCGTACCCATAGAACTGGACCCCCAAAGGAGTCATGCTCATGCCATTGCGTCCCTGGATCGCCATTTCCTGCGCCGGACTGCTTCCGGCCGTTCTGCTCCCGGCCCTCATGGCCCAGTCCTCTTCGTCGCCCGCCCCCGCTGCCCATCGTCAGATCTGGTTCGACTCCTCCCAGCCCATCGACAAGCGCGTCGACGCTCTCGTCTCCGCCATGACCCTCGAGGAGAAAGCCGCGCAGATGGTGAACGGCGCACCTGCTATTCCGCGACTCGGCATCCCCGCTTACGACTACTGGAGCGAGGGCCTGCACGGCATCGCCCGCTCCGGCTATGCCACCCTGTTTCCCCAGGCCATCGGCCTCGCCGCCACCTTCGATCCCTCGCTGCAACACCAGATCGCCACCGTCATCTCCACCGAGGCGCGCGCCAAATACAACCAGGCCATGCGCGACAACCTGCACAGCATCTTCTACGGGCTCACCATCTGGTCGCCCAACATCAATATCTTTCGCGATCCCCGCTGGGGCCGAGGCCAGGAAACCTACGGCGAAGACCCGTTCCTCACCAGCCAAATGGGCGTTGCCTTCGTGCGCGGCCTGCAGGGCGACGATCCTCGTTACTACCGCACCATCGCCACGCCCAAGCACTACGCCGTGCACAGCGGACCCGAACCCCTGCGCCACGAGTTCAACGTCGATGTCTCCCCGCACGATCTCGACGACACCTACCTGCCCGCCTTCCGCGCCACGGTCACAGAAGGTCATGCCGGCTCCCTGATGTGCGCTTACAACGCCATCGATGGCGTGCCCGCCTGCGCCAACAAAATGCTGCTCGACCACTACCTCCGCGGCGACTGGCACTTCCAGGGATTTGTCACCTCAGACTGCGGCGCGATCGACGACTTCTTCTCACCCACCGGCCATCATTATTCTCCTGATGCGGCCCACGCCAGCGCCGCCGCTGTCGAGGCCGGCACCGACACCAACTGCGGCAAGACCTACCTCTCGCTCGTCCAGGCCGTCCACCAGGGCCTCGTCCCCGAGTCCACCGTCGATCAGTCCCTCCGCCGCCTCTTCACCGCCCGCATGAAGCTCGGCATGTTCGATCCGCCCGCCGAAGTGAAGTACGCGCAGATCCCCTTTTCGGTCGTCGACTCCCCCGAGCATCGCCAGCTCGCCCTCGAGGCCGAGGAGAAGGCCATCGTCTTGCTGAAGAATGACGGCATTCTCCCGCTGAGGCCGAACCTGCGCCGCGTCGCCGTCATCGGTCCCAACGCCGCCACGCTGGCCGCCATCGAGGGCAACTACAACGCCATCCCGTCCCATCCGTCGCTGCCCATCGATGGCATCGAAGAGGCGTTGCGCGGTAAAGCTTCCGTCGTCTATGCCGCGGGCTCGGCTTACGTCGATGGACTGGCCGAGGTCCTGCCGCGCACCGCGCTCCATCCCCACGCCGGCTCGCGCGAGCTCGGCCTTGAAGGCGAGTACTTCGCCAATCCCAACTTCTCCGGGGCGCCTGTCCTCACCCGCGTGGACAAGCAGATCGACTTCGACTGGGACGCCGCCAGCCCTGCTCCCGGCCTGCCCATCTCCGGATACAGCGTCCGCTGGACCGGTGCGTTCACCGCTCCTGCTCCCGGCAAATATGAGCTGGCCATCCGCCGCCGCGGCTGCTATCGCTGCGGCGAGCAGGAGACCTACACGCTGTGGTTCGACGGCAAACAGATCTACGACAGCGCAACCGAGATGCAGAACTTCCGCGCGCATCCCGGCGCCGGCGCCGAGGTCGACATCGCCGACACCGCGCCCCACACCATCCGCGTCGATTACGTCTTCAAGGCGCCGCTCTTCGGCTCCGGTCTCACCCTCGAATGGAAGGCCCCTGCCGATGGGCTCCGCGCCGAAGCCGTTGCGGCCGCGAAGAGCGCCGACGTCGTGCTTGCCTTCGTCGGCATCTCACCCAATCTTGAGGGTGAAGAGATGCCCGTCCACGTTGATGGCTTCTCCGGCGGCGATCGCACCGACATCGACCTGCCCAAAACGCAGCAGGACCTGCTCCAGGCCGTCGCCGCCACCGGCAAGCCCGTCGTCGTCGTGCTCGTGAGCGGCAGCGCCATCGCCATGGACTGGTCGAAGGTCCACGCCGCCGCGCTTCTTGAGGCCTGGTACCCAGGCGAAGCCGGCGGTGAGGCCATCGCCGATGTGCTCACCGGCAAGGTCGATCCCTCCGGGCATCTGCCCATCACCTTCTACGCGTCCGACAGCCAGCTTCCGCCCTTCACCGACTACAGCATGAAGAACCGCACCTATCGCTACTTCGACGGGACGCCGCTCTATCCCTTCGGTTACGGGCTCAGCTACACCAGCTTCCGCTATTCGGACCTCAGGCTCTCGGCAGCCTCGCTCCACGCAGGCGATCCGCTGCACGCTGAGGTCACCGTCACCAACACCGGTGACCGTGAAGGGGATGCCGTCGCCCAGCTCTATCTCATCCCGCCCGCTGGTGACGGCGATCCGCTGCGCAGCCTTGAGGGCTTCGAGCGCGTGCGTCTCGCACCCCACGCCTCCACCGTCGTCCACTTCATCCTCGACGCTCGGGACCTGAGCGAAGTGGATGCCGCCGGCCAGCGCGCCGTGCGTGCCGGGAACTATCAACTCTTTGCAGGAGGAGCTTCGCCTCAGAGCGAAGAGCCGGCCAGCGGAGCCACGGCCCGGTTCTCCATTACCGGCTCGCTGCCTTTGCCCGATTAGAAAGCAGGTTCAGGGCGTTGCGCCGGGCCCGCCGCGCAGCGCCCGCCACAGCAGCGCCACCTTCGGCCCGTGTTCGGGATCGCTCTTCAGCCGCGCCCACGCCATCTGAAACAGCGCCACCAGGATCCCCAGAAAGAATCCAGCCACTGTGGATACCACCACGATGATCGTGCGCTTCGGGGACGATTTGCGGTCCGGCACGATGGCCGGGTCCACGACCTGGACCAGCGCCCCTTCCTTCGCCTGGTCCAGCTTCGCAACTTCAAACTGCCGCGCCAGGATGTCGAAGATCGTCTCGTAGTACTTCACATCGCGCAGCCGGCGCACGTATTCCAGCCCCGCTTCCGGCACTTTTCCCTTCGGGACCAGCAGCGAGTTCGGGCCTTCCTCCGACCCGCCCAGTCTCGCCAGCTGGGTCCGCAGGCCGTCGAGTTCCTGCTGCGCTTCCACCAGCTGCGCATTCTCGCCGGTCGCATAGGTCTGCATCGCCTGGATCTGCACTTCCTTCGCCGCGATCTGTGCCCGCAAACTCGCCGCCGACTCGATCAGCGCCCGCGCCTGGCTGTCCAGCTGGATCAGCCCTGTTG
>JBAUGH010000264.1:0-13680 GCA_049679565.1 Acidobacteriaceae bacterium | reverse complement strand
GTCTTTCCATCGCTGCGACAATGAGTGCTCCAAAGATCGATCCTGCGCCTGAGAAAACCAGCAGGAGCTCGTAAGTCCCTGGGCCTCTGTGAAAGATCGTCCGAACGATTACTGGAAGAAACCCGGTCAAAGAAAAGCCAAACAGGGTAGTGCAAAATGCGAGCACAACGAGCGGAGTCAGCCCTTCGCGATCTCTGATGAATTTGATCCCTTCCTTCATGCTTTTCAAAACGGACGTTTGTGTCTTAGGCGCCACGAATTGCACCTTGATCACGATAAGAGAAATGATAACAGCAACGTAAGAAATGCCGTTCAGCGCGAAACACCACGCCGCGCCGAAGAGCGTGTATGCCAGGCCGCCGAGAGTCGGGCCGACGATACGTGCCAGATTGAACTGGATTGAGTTCATAGAAATTGCATTGGCAAGGTCCTCAGGTTCCACCAGTGTCGGCAGCAACGCTGAATAAGCGGGTCCACCAAAGGACTGCCCAACACCAACCACGAAAGACAGGGTCAGAATGTGCCAAACCTTGATCGCATGGGTGGCGAACAAAGCTGTCAATACGAACGCGCAGAGCATTTGAATGTATTGCGAATAGAGCAGCAGTCTCTTCCGGTCCAGGCGGTCAGCAAAGACACCACCGACAAGAGAAAAAAGCATGATAGGCAGTTGCCCCAGGAAGAGATCCAGGCCAAGGTAAAAGGCATCTTTGGTGAGATCGTAGACAAGCCAGCTTTGTGCAAACTGCTGCACAAAAGTGCCAATGGTCGAAACGCAAGCCCCGAGCCACATGATCCGGAAATCACGGTATCGAAACGCTCTGAAAATGCGATTTAGGAACGGCAAGGATTCGACCACCAAGCGCTAGACCCCGTTCGGCGATATGACTAACCCTCGGCTGATCCAGGCGGGCGTAATCAGGCCAGCATCAAGTTGAGCGCATTCAGTATGAGAGTCAAAATAAAAGGTTGAAAAGTTGGCGCACCCGGTTAGATGAGAATCGACACCCGCGGTCGCACTTTCTCTCGCCTGTGCTGCGTTCGTGGTGAGAAGGGCGCTTTTTGCCTAATCCAGCAGGAAGCCCTCCGCGCCTGGATGCTGCTTTTCATCGACCATGTCTCTGAGAAGAGGCTCATCATTCCGGCGATGGATACCGTTGCCGGTGGCTCCATCCGCCTGATCGAAGGCGCCCGATCGCTCATCCACGCCGCCTTCGTTTCCTCGGTAAAGCGCGCCATCCCTAATGGCGATCTCCGCCCCGACACAGACCCCAACGACTTCGTCCGTGCACTCGTCGGCATCTTCCACACCACCGCGGTGCCCGGCTGGGAGCCCAGCGCCCGCCGCCTCGTCGACATCCTCATCGCCGGTTCGCGCTCAACGCCCGAGCGTGCTTCTACCCCACTCCGCAAGCGGCAAAGATAGCGAGGCCCCGGACCGCACCGGGGCCTTCTCCTTTTACAACCGCATCGCCATTTCCAGATCGCCAGCCAGCGGCGCCGACACACAACAAACAGCAGATGCACGCATCTTGATCACAAGCTCCGCGCAATACCGCGCATCATCCGCCAGCACCAGCGACCCCGGTCGCAGCCGTGACTCGAACCAGCTCGAGCACGCCCGCATACAGCGCCTTCGCCCCATCCAGCAGCACACGACATCCAGCGTGTTAGCCAGCCGGCGTCTGCCTTACCCACTAGACTAGCTCGCGGCCGTAAGGTGATTCGTTTTATCCGAGCTCAGATGAAAGGGCTTTTTGTACGGTTCGACTGGGAAGCCATTTTCTCTCCAGCCATCGAGCCCTCCCTTGAGGAATTTGATCCGTATGAGTCCGATGGCGAGAGCGCGCCGCAAGATAATGCGACTGGTTTTGTCGCTTGGGCAGGTGCAGTAAACAATCAGGTCCCGCTCTTTGGGAAGCAACGAAGGATTCGCTCGCACCTCCTCGGGCGCCAGCCACTCTGCGCCCGGGATAATGACGGAATCTCCCAGCAAATCCAGAGGCTGGCGAACATCAAAGACGAGAACATCCTGGTTTGAAGCCAACAACGCATGCAAGGCGATCGGGGTGATGGTGTGCCGCTCCATTTCGCGACGGTCTCTCATGCGTTTGGCCAAAACAATGGCCAGCAGAACAGCGGCGCAAGTGATCGATATCGCCAGGAACATCTCTGCCTCTCCTCGACATTACTCAGATTCGCCTGAGAGTTGATGGGATTCATCGTCAGCGCTTACTCAGGCCAACGCAGAGTTCGGGCTGACCTGCACACAAAATGAGAATCCGCCCCCGTCACCGAACCCATTGGCTTGCTTGTGCCTGACGGGCGCCGCCGAATGTATGCAATATTGCGCTTTCAGCGCCAGCCGAGCGCGGGAGCCACGCCCGTGAGGATCGCTTCCATTACATGCACGTTATACTCAACGCCTAATTGGTTCGGAATCGTCAGCAGGAGAGTATCCGCTTCGGCGATCGCCTCGTCCCTCCTCAGCTGCTCGATGAGAAGTTCCGGTTCAGCTGCGTAGCTGCGTCCAAAGATCGCCCGTGTATTTTCGTCAAGGTAACCAATCTTGTCCCCTTCCTGAGAGCCTCGTCCGAACCAGGCACGATCGCGGTCATCGAACAATGCGAAAATACTACGGCTGACGGAAACGCGCGGAGTGCGGGTGTGACCAGCCTCTTTCCAGGCCGTGCGAAATGCCCGAATCTGCGCGGCCTGTTGGATGTGGAGCGGCTCGCCGGTCTCGTCGAACTTGAGAGTTGAGGTCTGCATGTTCATTCCCAGCCTGGCAGCCCATACAGCTGTCGCATTGGAAGCAGATCCCCACCAGATCCGGTCACGCAATCCTTCGGAGTACGGCTCAAGGCGCAGAAGCCCGGGCGGATTGGGAAACATCGGACGCGGGTTAGGCCGCGCGAAGCCCTTCCCTCGCAGCAGCTCGAGAAATTCTTCTGCATGTCGCCGTCCCAGTTCGGCATCGTCTTCACCCGCACGCGGACGGTAGCCAAAATAGCGCCAGCCATCGATCACCTGCTCAGGGGAGCCGCGGCTGATGCCCAGCTGAAGGCGCCCGCCCGCAATGAGATCCGCTGCGCCAGCGTCCTCCACCATGTAGTGAGGACTCTCATACCGCATGTCGATCACGGCAGTGCCAATTTCGATCTTCCGCGTCCTGGCGCCCACCGCAGACAAGAGTGGAAAAGGTGATGCCAGTTGCTGCGCGAAGTGATGAACGCGGAAGTAAGCTCCGTCCATTCCCAGGCGCTCAGCTTCCACAGCGAGGTCGATGGACTGCAGAAGCGCGTCAGCCGCCGACTGCGTTCGCGACTGCGGCGTAGGCGTCCAATGACCGAATGAGAGGAGCCCGATTTTCTTCATGGAATCCATTGCGGAGCTACAGCCATTTCCAGGCAAACCCAGCACTCCTTATCCTCTTGCTTCAGCCAATAAGAAGCTGATTATTCCTGCACCGCAGGCTTCACGGCCAGAACGTCCTTGAAGCTGGCGCGATACAGCCGAAAGACCAGGATCCAGAGCACAGAGGCTACCAGCGCCGGAGCAATGCTCGCCGGCGCAAGCGTCAGATGAAACGCGAGGATGTTATACAGCTCCGCCGCAAGGATCGTGAGCGCGAGCGGCACGAAATAGCCTGCAAGCAACAGCAAACCGCCGATCACCTGCATTGCGAAGAAGAACGCGGCAAAGTGCGACGCACTGATCGCGACAAAGAACTGAATTGCCAGCGGGTTCGTCGGCGGTGGCTGATGGATGAAGTTGAGAAAGCCGTTCAGGCCAAAGACCGTGAACAGCAGCCCCAGCAGATAGCGTGCAACGATAGAAACCGTCTTCATTTTTTGTCTCCTTTAGATCGCCTGCGCGTGCGATTGCACGACTTGAAGGTGCGGGGCGAGAAACGCATCGCGATCCAGCCCCTGGTTGAGTGCAGCGGTTCCGCCTGTCGTGAGGAAAGTCGCATCCGTCACACCGAGGAAGCCAAAGACCGACCGCAGATACGGCTCGACAAAGTTGAAAGAAGACATCCGCGTCTGCGCATCGTAGATGCCGCCGGTCGCGATGATGAACGTAGCTTTCTTGTTCGTGAGCAGTCCCTTCGGAATTCCAGATCCGTAAGAAAATGTCCTGCCCACGCGTGCGATCTGGTCGATCCAGAGCTTGAGCACTGAGGGCACCCCGAAGTTATGCATCGGCACTCCGATCACGTACTCATCCGCCTGCTCAAGTTCAGCGAGCAGCACGTCCGAAACTGCCAGCAGTTCCTGCTGTTGAGGGGTTCGCGCCGCTTCCGGCGTGTACGCGGCACCCACCCACTCGGCGGTGATGGGCAATATCGCAGTTGCGTTCAGGTCGCGGTCAATGACCGTTCCACCCCGGTGCGAAGACTTCCATTGGTCAACGAACGCACCTGTAAGTTGACGCGAGACGGATCGCCCATACAGCGGGCTGGAGTCGATGTGGAGAAGCGTGGACATTGCGAAAAGCCTCCAATACAACACATGATGTATAATAGACAACTGTTGATTCAATAAATCAACGAGTGTCGCTTAAGCATCTATTGACGAGGGAGGCGTAATCTGGAAATCGGCATGATCGAGGCGTATCCATCCGAATCCACGGCTGAGGCTACCGATCCCCGCATTCTGCGCAGCCGTCAGATGCTGATGGAGGCATTGGTCAAATTATTGGATCGTAAGGAGTTAGACGACATCTCCGTGCAGGAGATTGCCGATGAAGCGACCCTGAACCGGGCGACTTTTTATCTTCATTACGCCGACAAGAACGCCCTTCTCCAGGCGATGACAGCCGCCCGCTTCCGCGCCTTGATCGCCCGTCGCGGGCTTTCCTTCACAGATTGCGATGGGGCTTTGCGAGCGATTGCTCTCGGCGTCTGTGATTATCTGGCCGAGACCACGGGCTGCCCCAGCCAATTGACGAAAATGCCTCTCGAAGGCTCAATCATTCCGGTGGTGGAAGGTATGTTCCTCGAAGGCGCTGCGCATCATCCGGCGCAGCCCGGTGTCGATCCCGCGCTCCTGGGGACCACGGCCGCCTGGGCGATATTCGGGGCGGCGCGCCGCTGGCTGCAAACGCCGGATCGCATTCCCGCCGAGGAGATGGCTGCCAGGATTGCAGCGATGGTGAAGCCGATCTTCCTTACCGCTTCTACCTAGGTTGGTCACGAATATTTCGCCATCTCCGTGAAAACATCGAAATAGCGTGCGCACCAGGAGTAAGTAACCTGGAGTCGGCTTCCGCTCATCGCGACAGCGTTCCCTTCTGTTGCCGATACCCTCGGCTCAGATAGAGCATCAGAGACAAATCAAGCAGGAGATCGAACCGCTCTCCTGCCTGACAATCCGAGTCCATAAAAATCAAAAGCGCGTTTGATTGCTCTCAGCGAGAAGTTGCAATTCCCAGGCGTAGGCCACACCCGTGGCGCCGTGCTCGAGAAGCAAATTGGCGAGATCCGGCACCCACGATGATGTCTGCGTCAAGTCCCACGAATACGCGGCCTTCTTGCTCAACTTCTACGCGAAGCTTTCGCCCACCATCTCTTCGCTCTTCTTCCAGAGAGCCTTTGCGTTCTCGGGGGCGAGCGCATAGCCGCGCACACCTTCGTCAAGCAGGCCTAGCCTTGCATCATCTGCGACGACGTCACTCACGTGGCAGTTCTCGCAATATCGTCCTCCTACCTCTTCGGCGGGCGCGACGACCGCTGCCCACACTGAGGTCGCGGCTCCGTGTAGAACTGTTTTGAACTGGAAGGGTTCTTTGCCCTCTGCTGCTGCCTGGTCGTTGATCTGTTTGACCATCTGTTCCATTTGCGCCGGCTCCATGTGGCGGGCAAGCTCGGTTTGTATGCCTCCTGGGTGCACAGCTGTCGCGCGGACCCCGCGTGCTCGATGCCGCTGATCGAAACCAAGTGCGAAGAGGATGTTCGCGGTCTTAGAGCGCCCGTAAGCCAAAAAGGGCTCATACGGCGTGGTCTCAAAGTTGGGATCGTTCAGGTCGACATTGCTGAAACGGTGCCCTGAGGAAGCAAGGTTGACGAGGCGTCCGCCATCCTTGATCAGCTTTGCGATGCGGTTCACAAAGACGAAGTGGCCGAGGTGATTGGTCCCGAATTGCGTCTCGAAACCGTCCTCCGTCCTGCCCAACGGAGTCGCCATCACGCCGGCATTGGCGATGATCACATCGAACAACCGGCCATCGGCAACCAGCTTGTCCGCCGCGGAGCGCACGCTCTTCAGGCTGGCGAGGTCGAGTTCGATCAACTCGAAACTCCCGCCTGTCTCCGCCGCGGCCCTGCTGACTTCCGACGTGGCTCGTTTTGCCTTCGCCAGATCGCGCGCAGCTCCCACAACACTCGCGCCATGCGCCACCAGCGCACGGGCCGTTTCTACCCCGAGACCGGCCGAAACGCCCGTCACCAGAACCCGTTTACCCTTCAGATCGATGCCTGCAAGGACATCTTCCGTCGTTGACTTCGCTCCAAACTTTGTCGCCATACCGCACTCTCCTGTCAAACTCTTTGACACCGGCCCCGTCCCGGAAATAAAACGGAATGGGCCTCCGTTATTCGATAGGATTACCGGAGGGGTACTCCGGTTTCAGAAAGTTCCATGAAACAGCCAGTCACTCCAAAATCCGCCCGCAAGCCTCGCTCGGACGCCCAGCGCAATCGCGAGCGCATCCTGGAAGTCGCGAAGCAAGTCTTCACCCGTCGTGGCGCCGACGCCAGCATGGGCGAGATCGCGAGGCGTGCGAAGATCGGACCGGGTACGCTCTACCGTCACTTCCCGACACGCGACGACTTGCTGGCGACGGTCTACGTCACCGAAGTCGAGAAGCTGGCGGCGGCGCAGAAAAAACTATCCGCCGAACTCCCTCCCATCGAAGCCCTGCGAGCCTGGCTATTGGTCTTCATTGACTACATCGCCGCGAAAAAGATCATCGCGCCGGCATTAAGCGCAATGGCCGGCGGCCCTTCGCGCGTGTTTCAGCAGACCACGCAGGTGATGGAAGAAGCTGCGTACGCGCTCGCCAGTCACGCTATAGCGAGCGGCGATCTCCGCCCGGACGTCGATCCCATGGACTTGATGCGCGCCATCTACGGTCTCTCCACCGGCGGCAGCGCGGACGACTGGCCCGCTAAGGCGAGGAAATTCGTCGATATTCTCTTACAGGGTTCCCGTCCCTGATAAACGCTCTTATGGCGATTCATCCCGCCAAAGCATCATCCGCGATCTCGTCTGGGGCGCCGGCCAGGACGAACAATACTCCGAAGGTCGCAACTGCCTCGAATGGTGTGAAGAGGGCCGGCGCCGCAGAAACCAGATCCGGGTCGAGTTCGCTCTCGAGAGGCGCGGCGAAGCTGCCTGAGAGTCTCTTAATCAGAACGAGATCGACAGGCCGGTTCATTGTGGAAGACGCGCCATAGTAGACGAGGCGACTCTCTCGGCGAACAGACGGTTATTCGTCTTCAGGATCAGAAGGGGGAATGACCGGGTTGTTTTTCCGTTCCTTCACATCGCTACGCAGTTTCTCAACGACGCCCTGGAGGTCCTCAATGGAAGGAATTTCATCGCGCAATGGCTCTGGCAATTGACGGGTGACGCGGTAGGTCGATACACCGATAGGCTTGGCAACGTCGCGCAGGGCGTATTCGACGATAGATTTGCCCCGGCTTTCACAGAGAAGCAGTCCAACGGTGGGCGCATCTGAAGTGGTTCGCAGGAGAGCATCCGCTGCGGAGAGGTAAAAGTTCAATTTGCCGGCATACTCGGGTTTGAACGGTCCAACCTTGAGATCGATCACAAAATAACAGTGCAGGCGAACATGATAGAAGAGCAAATCGAGATAAAAGGTCTGCCCGTCCACTTCGAGCGGAACCTGACTGCCAACGAAAGCGAAGCCTCGACCAAGCTCGAGAAGAAGATCGCGGAGATGAATGAGCAGACCTCGTTCCAACTCGCGTTCTTTATAGCTGGAGGCCAGAGTCAGGAAATCAAATTGATAAGGGTCCTTGAGAAGCTGTTCAGCCAGATCTGAGCCTTCGGGCGGAAGCGCTCGGGAGAAATTCGAGAGGGCCTTGCCTTGACGCCCATGCAGTCGGCTTGAAATCTGATGCACGAGGACATTGCGGCTCCAGCCATGTTCAACGGCCGATTGCAGATACCATTCCCGCGTGGTGCGGTTCTTGATTCGGTCGAGGAGGACCATGTGGTGACCCCAGGGCAATTGTGCAGCAACCTGCTGCACAATTGATTCGTCCGGCCACTCTCCGGCAAAGGTACGCATGTACTTGAGGCTCCGTGGACTGAACCCTTCGACACCGGGAAACTCGGCGCCGAGATCCTTCGCAAGCCGGTCAATGACCTTCGTTCCCCAGCCTTCGGCCTGTTGCCTATCCAGAATGTCCCGGCCAATCGACCAGTACAGCAGAATGAGTTCCCGGTTGACGGCCAGCGTGGCGCGCATCTGGGCGGTGTGGACGCGCTCCTTGATGTCTTTGAGGAGGGCAGCATAGCCCGGTGGTGATTGGAGCGCTTTGGTCATCGTCCTCTCCAGGGTAGGACACCCGCGAACTCTGATGTCCTGTACTGGGCGGTCAGCACTGTCGCGACACGTCGCGACAATGGGTCTCTGCAATTTGTTGACGACAGTGTTCCGAGGAATTTGTGCAGCGGCCTGCTGCACAATCTCGGAAAACAGACTTGAGAAGTCTGGGCTGATCCCACACGGATCAGCCCGCTGGCCACTTGGTTTAAGTTTTGCCCGCATTTTGCCCGCAAATAGTGCCCAGTGGGCCGTTTTTGCCGGTTCTGCCGGTTGGTAAGTACTGTGCCGTCTATAAGTTGCGATTTGAGATATTCCATGGCATGGAAGAGGTCGTCGGTTCGATCCCGACCAGGTCCACCAATCCTCCCTGAATTCAACGCCTCCGGCCTCCTTTCTGCTCACGCGGTACCGCGCCGCGCGGCACACGGGACTTACGCCGATCGCGATTCCGGTCTTAGTCCTGCCCGGAACTCAGGTTCTCGAGATCGGTGAGGAGTCCCGGCCCCGTGGGATTCCATCCCAGTTGTTCCCGCGTTTTCGCACTGGAGCCCTGAAGGTCCATGCCCACGAACCGCGCCAGGAATCCGAACTGGGCCGCCGCCTCCTCCGCAGACACGCTGACCACCGGCACTTTCAGGCCTCGGCCAATGACCTCGGCGATGTCTCGCAGCGGCACACCCTCTTCGGCGACAGCGTGATACCGGACCCCTGCCGCACGTTTCTCCAGCGCCAGCCGATACAGGCGCGGGGCATCGAGCACATGCACGGCGGCCCAGCGGTTGAGCCCGTCGCCGATGTACGGCGAGACGCCCTTCTCCCGCGCCACAGCGACCAGATACGTGATGAGACCCTGTTTGACCGTGTCGTGAACCTGAGGGAGGCGCACCACCGACGCGTTCACACCACAAGCTCCGAGCGCGGCAGCGGCTGCTTCTGAAGCGCGGGGATACGAGGCGGACACCGGTACCGGAGGATCGTCCTCGGTGGCCAGGCGGCCCTGCGCCAACACTGCCAGTCCGCCGGTGACGAGCAGCGGCCGGTCCGAGCCCTGGAGCACCTCGCCCATCGCCTCGATCGCCTGCCTGTCCAGCTCGCAGTTCTCCGCGAACTTCGACCAGTCGTGCCTGAAAGCCAGGTGAATCACGCCCTCCGAGGCGGCCGCTCCGCTGCGCAGGCTTTCCAGGTCCTCAAAATCGCCCCGCTGCACCTGCGCTCCCGCAGCCTTCAGAGCTTCCGCGCCCGCATCGCCGCGAGCCAGCCCCACTACCTGATGGCCGGCTCCGATCAATTCTTCGACGACTTTCGAACCGATAAACCCCGTCGCTCCTGTAACGAAAACACGCATAGCAAGACTCCTGTTCCTGTGTTTTTGGTTGGTGAAAATGCGATTACGACGCATGCCGCGCGATGGGTGCCGCGGCGCCTTCCTTCGAGACTGCATCCAGCTCGGCCAGCAGGTCAGCGGGAATCTCGAGTCCCGCCGCCAGGAGGTTTTCCCGCAGATGAAGCAGGGAAGAGGTTCCTGGGATCACCAGGATGTTCGGCGAGCGCTGCAGCAGCCACGCAAGAGCCACCTGCATCGGCGTGGCATCGAGGCGCGCCGCCGCTTCCGACAACGTCCCCGACTGCAGCGGATTAAACCCGCCGAGGGGAAAGAACGGAACGTAAGCGATACCGTCGCGGGCCAGGTCCGCGATCAGCGCATCGTCCGCCCGGTGGGCCAGGTTGTATTGATTCTGGATGCAGACGATCGGAACAATCCGACGCCCTTCCGCGATCTGTGCGGGCGTCACGTTGCTCAGCCCGATATGACGGATCAAACCCTTCTGCTGCAGTTCGGCCAGCACGGTGAGAGGCGCCTCAATCGAACCCTCAGCCGGTTGATGCACGCTGAACGTGCTGCGCAGATTGACCACCTCCAGCACATCCAGCCCGAGATTGCGGAGATTATCGTGAATCGCCGCCGTCAGTTCTTCGCGAGAGAAGGATGGATTCCACGATCCATCTTCGCCGCGCCCGGCCCCGACCTTGGTCACGATCACCAGCTCAGCCGGGTAAGGGGAGAGCGCCTTCCGGATGATCTGATTCGTCACGTGAGGACCGTAGAAATCCGAAGTATCGATATGGTTCACGCCGCTCGCCACGGCTTCCCGCAAGACACGGATCGCTTCTTCGACGTCGCGAGGCGGCCCCCATACCAGCCGGTTGCCATCTCTCCCCGCAAGTTGCATGGCTCCATAGCCCATGCGGTTCACGCTGCGCGAAGTGCCGGGAAAGGCGAAGCTGCCCCCTAAACGGACTCTCTGGTTCATTCCCATTCCATTCCTCCCTGATGCCCGGTTGGCCTTTGCATACCTGGCCGGAATTGACGGCTCGGGCTGCATCGAATAAAACGGAGATATCCTCCGAATATAAGATAAACGGAGCCTGCCTCCGGTTGCAGAGAATTCTGGCTCATGGCAAAAAAGCGATCCCAACCCGCACCCCGCAAGCCTCGTCAGGACGCGCAGCGCAACCGCGAGCGCATCCTGGAAGAGGCGAAGCAGGCCTTTACCCGCCATGGCGCGGACGCCAGCCTGGACGAGATTGCCCGCCAGGCGGGTGTGGGAGCCGGCACTCTCTACCGGCACTTTCCCACTCGCGACGCTCTGATCGAAGCGGTCTACCGAAGCGAGGTGGAAAAGCTGGCCGCCGCGCAGCGCAAATTCGCCGAAACCATGTCCCCGATTGACGCCCTGCGGGCCTGGATGCTGCTCTTCGTCGACCACATCGCCGCCAAGCAGATCATCGCCCCTGCGCTGAACAGCGTCGTCGGAGGTTCCACGAAGCTGTATGAGGGATCCCACAACCTTATCCACGGAGCCATCGACGCGCTCGTCAAACGCGCCATCGGCAACGGCGACATCCGGCCCGATCTCGATCCTTTCGATCTGCTACGAGCCCTCATCGGTGTCTCCCATGTAGCGTCGGGACCCGGCTGGCAGCAAAGCGCCCGCAGGCTGGTGGACATTCTCATCACCGGCTCCCGCCCGGAACGGCCAGACCGCATTAATCGAAAGGGGACCCGTCGGTCGGACTCATGACCGGTCACCCCGGCGTTCTTACTCGGCCTTGCCCACCGTGTTCGATCGATATGCGTGTTGCAGAACGAAGAACGCCTGTTTCCTCTGCCCCTCGTTCGACACCAGACCTTTCCGGTTGTAGCCGTCCTGAATCCCCGGCAGAAGCCGGACCGGCGAGCGGAAGTCCATCAGTACCCACGGGCTCATTCCCCGCAGTTGCGGAATTTGCGCAAGCATTTTCAGCTGCCGCCGGAAGACGTCCGCCTGATATTCCTCCGTCCATCGCTGCGACACGGAACCGTGCAGGCCCGCTTTCGCCCCGGCGCCGAATTCGCTGATCACCAGCGGCTTGTCGTACGCGATCCTCCACTGCGTCGTATCGATGGCTTCCGGGCCCCCGTCGTACCAGCCCAGGTATTCGTTGGCCCCGATCACGTCCAGCGCGCGGCCCAGCGGATCGTCGATGATCTTCGTCCGCCCCTCACTGCGCACCAGCAGCGCTGCCGTGACCAGCCGTGTATTGTCCAGGCTCCGAACATCGCCCGCCAGCGTCGTCAGGAACTCGGTCCTCTCCGGTGTGGCCGGCGTTTCGTTCGCAATCGACCACAGGATGATCGAAGCCTTGTCGCGATCCCGCGTGATCTCTTCCCGCAGTTGCTGTTCTGCTTTCGCCAGCACCGCCGGATCGCCGAAATGCTCCGCCCAGTACACCGGGATCTCCGACCACACCAGCAGCCCCAGTCGGTCGGTAGCCCGCGTCATCCGCTGATCGTGCGGGTAGTGGGCCAGGCGGACGTAGTTGCAGCCCAGTTCCCGCGCCCATCCCAGCAGCGTCGCAACATCCTCATCGCTGTACGCGCGCCCTCCCCGATAGGGCGCTTCCGCGTGGATGGCGATGCCCTTGAGAAAAATCGGTTCGCCGTTCAGCAGGATGCGGGTTCCGTCCACCGTCACCGTGCGAAAGCCGATGTCATCCTCGATCCGATCTTCGCCGGATGCGAGCAGCACGCGGTAGAGCCGCGGATGAGCCGGAGACCAGAGTTGCAGGTTCGCCGCGTCCAGCCGGATCGTGCCGCGGCCCGTCGCGTCCAGGGTGACGGTCGCCCGGAGGTGCGCTTCGGGAAGGGAGACGGTTGCGGTGGCGCCCGGCGGCGCGTCTTCCACGTGGATCCACCCTTCAATCGCCGACCGGTCGCGGTTCAGGTGAAGGTCGTACGCATCAATATAGGTATCCGGGACATCGACCAGGCTCACATCGCGGGTCAGTCCGCCATAGTTGAACCAGTCTGTGTTCAGCGTCGGCACCCCATCCGCAAGCCGCGTGTTGTCCACGGCAATCACCGCGAAGTTCGAGCCGGCATGCAGCAGTTGCGTCACTTCGCAGTCGAAGGGCGTGAAGCCGCCCTCGTGCTCGCAGGCAAACTTGCCGTTCACCCAGACCTTTGCCTGGTAATTGGCCGCTCCCACGTGAAAAAAAGTGCGGTGATGCGCGCGCGGCTGGAAGTTGAAATCCCGCTCATACCAAAGCGTCCCTTCGTAATAGAAGAGAGATTCCTTCTGCGTGTTCCAGTCTCCCGGAACCTTCAGCGTTGGCGACTGGCTGAAGTCATATTCCACCAGCGTGTTGTCGCCCTTGCGCGGGGCGGCGTTGCGGAAGTAGCCGTCGGAGCGAATCTCGCGATGAAAGGTGTACTCGCCGCCCTGGTACGGATCGACGATGAAATGCCAGGCGCCGTCCAGGCTCAGACTCGCACGGTGATCGACATCCATCAGAACTTTAGGCGTCGATTGCGCCAGAATCGATCCGCAAACCAGCACACTGCTGCTGACTGCCATCAACCAAAGCCGGATGAAACTTTTCACGGGAATATCCTCGCGTCCTTCGGGAAAAGAAGAGTGTAGAACCAGAGCCGTGTTTCCACCCGAAGAATGCGTGGCCGAAGACGCCTTCTTCATCGTGTATGCTGAAGCAATTCCGATGAAGCGCATTCCACTCCTGCTGCCGTTTATCCTGGTGTTTCTGCTGGCGGGCTGCGGA
>JBAUGH010000263.1:0-7907 GCA_049679565.1 Acidobacteriaceae bacterium | reverse complement strand
CCGGAACAAGCGGCAGCCTCGAAATGCAGCCGGGACAGACGATCCATAGGGAGTGAATAAATTTGCCAGTGCTGCGGGGTTCGTCCACCCAGAGTCACGCTGCCCAGGATTCCCGCCCGCTCGGTGCGAATCACGTTCGTGAAGTTCACCCGCCCGCTGTTTTCCACCAGAATGTCGAGCGTGGCCGGCCTATGCACGACAGGCAGCGTCAGGTGGTCCGTGCCCAGACGCCGGTCGAGCGTGCCGGCGAGCTTTTGATCCACATAGATCTGCGCGTAGTCATGCAGTCCGTTGAGGATCAGATTGCCGCCCTCTCCGGCCTGCAGTTGCGTGCGGTAAAGAATGTAACCGTACGCCTGATTCACGTCCTCCATCGTCAGCAGACGATCGCTTTCGACGGGAGCCGGCAGATTCTCCCACAGCGACGCAGCTTCGAGTCCCGGGCGAACTGGAAATGTGCGCGTGCTGGTTTCCGCTGGCACCGGCGGCGGTTCCACGCCGGTTGCCTGGCGGATCGCATCGCGAAAGAGGAAGTATTTACGGCGGGGCTGGCCGCGCTCGTCGAGCGGTGCGTCGTAGTCGTAGCTTGTCGTGTCCGGCTCATAATTCGAGCCGTTGCTGTTGGCGCCGTTCATCCAGCCGAAGCTGGTGCCCCCCTCAAACATGTAGAGGCTGACGGAGTCTCCCTGGCGCAGCATCCACGCAAGCTCAGCAGCTTCCTGCTCGCCGTTGGTCACGTGATGCTTCTCGCCCCAGTGATCGAACCAGCCGTCCCAATACTCGCCGGACATGCGCACGCCGTCGGGGCGCAGCCGCGCCAGCGTGGCGAACGCCTGATGCGCATCGCCCGAGCCAAAATTGATGACCGCCGGCAGCTCCGGCAGCGACCCCTTTGGCAGCTGCTCCGGCCCATCGGCCGTGTAGAGCACGGGAGCATCCATGCCGCTCTGCAGGAGAGCGTCTTTGATCGCCTCCATGTAAGCGTGGTCGTCGCCGAACGATCCGTACTCGTTCTCCACCTGGATCGCGAGGATCGGGCCGCCATTCTGTAACAGCAGCGGATCGATTTCCTTGCCCAGCCGCTGGAACCAGCTCCGCACCGCAGCCATGTATGCGGGATCGGTGCTGCGCAGCACCAGGCTGCGATTCTTCAGCAGCCACGAAGGGAAGCCGCCCAGCTCCCATTCCGCGCAAACGTAGGGGCCGGGGCGAAGGATGACGTAGAGGCCCTGCTGCTGCGCTTCGCGAATGTATTCGGCAAGGTCGTTCTGCCCGCTGAAGTCGTAGACGCCGGGCCGCGGCTCGTGCACGTTCCAGAAAACGTAGGTGGTGATGGCGTTCAGGCCCATGGCGCGCGCCTTGCGAAGGCGGTCGCGCCACTCCGCGCGCGGAACGCGGGTGTAGTGCATGGAGCCGGAGACGATCTGGAAGGGCTTGCCGTCGAGCAGAAACTGGTTCCCGGCAATGCGGAAGGTGTGCCCCGCGGCGGTTGGAGCTGGCTTTTGCGCTGCCGCTGGGTAAACGGCCAGGGCGGACAGCAGAGCCACGCAGGAAAATGCCCGGCGGAAGAAAGAGAATCGCATCGCAGAATGGCGCATTCCGGAATCGGCGGGGCCGCTGTGCAATCGCCGCGGTCCCGCCCGTCCCGCGCTTAGTGAACTTCCACCGGCACCGAGGCGCTGTGGTCTTCCCACGCGAGGGTGATGGTGCCCTTGCCGCCGTTCAGATCGATCGTCCACTCGAGGTCCTCGATCATGTGCGGCGGTTTGCTCATCTCCATCTTCGTCTTCCCCAGATCGTAGGAGGCGTTATAGGCAAGGCCCCATTCCCCGGTCTGCTTGTTCACGATCAGCGTCCAGTGATCCGGATCGGAGATGTCCACGAAGAGCGTGTACTTGCCCTTCGGCACGGAGAGATCGCCGATGGTCAGGTCTGCGTCCGTCTCCAGCGTGGTTGCGGAGTTGGCGCCGGCACGCCACACCGGATAGTGCGGGTTGTGGCTGATGAGGCCGTCTTTCGTGAAAATCTTGCCTTCGCGGCCCTTGACCCGCGGAGACGAATAAAGAATCGTGATGGTCTTGCCCTCCACCGAGGCCGTGGCCTTCTCCGGTGGGCTGAGCGGCGCCTTTTGCTGGGCCGGCACCGTGGTGGCAGTCAGGGCCAGAAGGCCCACGCACATCAGAAAACGCTTCATAGAAGAAAAATCTCCTTTCAGAAGACAAAATCCCTGGAACCGCCTAACTCCACGATTGTATGCACCACGCAGCCGCAACGGCGCGATCTAGCGGTATTCCTTCGCGAAACGCTCCGCCTCGCGGTTCATTTCTTCGGGCGTTACCGCATGCGTATACAGAATGACCCGGTAGCGAAACGTCGCGGCCTGCCCCTTCTCGAGGGTGAAATCGAACGGCGGCTCTTTCGCATCGAACATGTGTCGTCCCAGCGGATTCGCCGCGAACAATCCATAGCCGCGGGCATGCCAGTAGGTGGGGTAGCCAGGATTGCCGGGGTGATCGACGATCGCGATCACATAGGTTTTGCCGCCCGTCGTTCCCGTCAGGGTGCACCAGCGCCCGCGCGTGCCCCAGGCGGCGTCGCCCTGCTTGCCCTCGCTGGTGAGATAAACGCCGCTGGCCCCGGGCGAACCGGTCGCCGATACCTGCGTTGCCTTGCCGCTGGCATCGGTGAAGGTCCCGCCCTTTGCTGTCGGCGATTCCAGCCAGCTCGCCACGCGAATGCCCAGCAGTCCGTCTTTATCGTCGTGGAAGACGGCGCGGTCCAGCGCGCGCAGCGTCGTGATCTGGTCGATGACCCGCGCATCTCCCATCGCAGAAAATACGTACCGGGTCGTATCGTCCAGAATCGGATCGCCTGCTCCCGTCACCCACTCCGACTGCGTGTCCAACTCGCCGCTCTTTGCTCCGCTTTTCGCGGCGAGGATCTTTTCCTGGACAATCGATCCCATCTTCGGTTTCCGGGCCGCGGGAATAGCGCTGGAGTTGTTCCAGAAATCGAAGCCATTCACGTTGCTGTAGTCGAACCACATGCCGTCATGATGCGGATGATCGGTCCGCTCGCCGGGCCGCGGCGCGAGCGGATAGCCGCGGGTTACCGTCGTCCCATCCGCCGCGATCAGCGGAAACAGCACCGGCTTGGTCAGCGCGTCCGGCCAGATGTACGACGTGAACGGCGCGCCATCGATGGTGATGTCGACGCGCTTTTGTGCCTCGTCGGGCTTCACCTCTACGCCCGACTGCGCCGCCCACCCCGTCGCCGCCAGCCCCGCCATGACGAGGCCGCTAAGAAGGAATCTCGATCGCATACGGCTTGCCTCCCACCATCACCTGCTGCGTCGCGTCGTCGAAGGTCACGCGGCTGCCCGTCTGGATGGCGGCGATGTTCATGCACAAGGCGATCGAGTGGCTGTACCCCGCTTCAATCGGCGCATTCGGCGTCTTGCGCGAGCGCACGCACTCCATCCAGTTCTTCATGTTCGCCGAGGTCATCGGATCCTTTCCGGTATCCGCGCTGGTCGCCGCCGGCCCTTCGTCGTCCGCCAGCGAAAACGTCCCCAGCTGGTTCGCCTTCATGCCCATTTCGGCGGCAAACTTCGCCGTCAGCCCGCCCTCCGACGAGACGGTCTTCTTATCCATATCCAGCGCGCCGCCGTTGGAGTAGTAAATCTCCTTCACCCCGCCGGCCGAGTTCGTCATCCGCGACGAATACAGCACCTGAAATCCCTTCGATGGATCGTCTGCCGGGCCGTAATCGAAGACCGCGGTCATCGTGTCCCAGTTGCGCCGCCCGTCGTGCCACGCGTAGATGCCGCCGTTGGCCACCACGCTGCGCGGATGCGGCAGTCCGCTGAACCAGTGCACGGTGTCGATCTGGTGCACCAGCCACTGGTCAGGAATTCCCGACGAATACGGCCAGAACAGCCGGAACTCCAGATACTTCCTCGCATCGAACGGCTCGTACGGCATGTTCATGAGATAGCGCTTCCAGTCCGTATCCTCCTGCTTCAGCAGTGGCACCACGTTCGGCCGCCGCCAGCGTCCCGGCTGGTTCACGTTCCACGTCATCTCCACCATCACGATGTCGCCGAACTTGCCCGACTGAATATATTCCGCCGCCCGCTGATACGAGGGCGTCGAGCGCCGCTGCGTGCCCACCTGCACGATCCTGCCCGTCTTCTTCACCGCCGCCAGAAACGCCCGCGCGTCTTCCATCCGGTGCGCCGTAGGCTTCTCCACATACGCATCGCGCCCCGCATTCACGGCTTCCACGCCATGCATGGCGTGCTGGAAGTCCGCGGTCGCCACCAGCACCGCATCCACATCCTTGCGCGCGTAGAGCTCGTCGTTGTTGCGGACCGTATCCACCTTGCCGCCGCCCAGCTTTTCGATGTAGGCCACGCCGTCTTCGCGCCGCCGGCTCCACAGATCCGAAATCGCCACGAACTGGAAGTTCTGCTCCTGCGCGTGCTCCAGGAACGCCGGAATCAGCGATCCCTTCATGCGGTCGCCGCAACCCACCACCGCCGTGCGCACGCGATCGTTCGCGCCCACAATGGCCGCATAGCTCTTCGCGTTCCACGCCACCGCCGTGGCCGCCAGCGCCGTGCTTCCCGTTTTCAGAAAATCCCTGCGATTCGTCTCCGGCATCGTCCTCTTCTCCTCGCCCCTGCAACATTGAGCCTTGCCGGATCGCCCGCGTCCCGCAAAGCGGCACGCGTAAAGGTCCGACCACCATCCCGCCGCATTGTAGAGGATATCCCCGGTCTCTCGCTGCAAAGCGTCGATTGCGGGCCGGGGTGGCACACTGGATGCATGAAAGCGTTGCTCCTCCGCGAATACAACCATCTCGAGCTCACCGATCTGCCCACCCCCGCGCCCGGTCCCGGCGAACTCCTCATCCAGGTCGCCGCCTGCGGCATCTGCGGCAGCGATGTCCACGGCTTCGACGGGACCTCCGGCCGCCGCATCCCCCCCATCGTTATGGGGCACGAAGCCGCGGGCATCGTTGCGGCTACCGGTGAGGGCGTCATTGCCTTCCAGCCCGGCGACCGCGCCACCTTCGACTCCACCGTTTCCTGTGGCGCCTGCCCGTACTGCCTGCGCGGCGAAATCAACCTCTGCGACCGCCGCGAGGTTATCGGCGTCTCCTGCGGTGAGTACCGCCGGGCCGGCGCTTTCGCCGAATTTGTCACCGTCCCGGAGCGTATTGCGTACAAACTGCCCGCCAACCTGTCGTTCGCCGAAGCCGCGATGCTCGAGCCGGTTGCCGTCGCGCTCCACGCCGTCAAAGTCAGCGAAATTCGCGGCGGCGAAACTGCGCTGGTCCTCGGCGCCGGCATGATTGGCCTCCTCACCCTGCAGGCGGCCCGGGCTGCCGGCTGCTCGCAGGTCTTCATCGCCGATATCGATCCCACCCGTCTGCGGCTCGCCGCCTCGCTCGGCGCGACCGACACACTGCAGCTCTCCGGCACGGAACTGGCCGCGGAAATCCTGCGCCGCACCGGCTCCGGCGTCGACCTGGCACTCGAAGCCGTCGGCCGCGAGGAAACCATCGCCAGCGCCATCCACTCCGTGCGCAAAGGCGGCACCGTAACGCTGATCGGCAACATCACCCCGCAGGTCGCCATCCCGCTGCAGGTCGTGGTCAGCCGCCAGCTCCGCCTGCAGGGCACGGCCGCATCGGCTGGCGAATACCCCGAGGCCATCGACCTCATCAGCCGCGGCATCATCCAGGTCAAGCCCCTCATCACTGCGGTCGCGCCGCTCGAAGAAGGCCCGCGCTGGTTCGACCGCCTCTACGCGCACGAGCCCAATCTCATGAAGATCGTCCTCAGTCCGCATCCGGAGCGCGCTGCATGACCGACCCAGCTCCCAACTCCGGCCAGCTCTTCGATCTCTCCGGCCAGGTGGCGCTCGTCACCGGAACCAGCCGCGGCCTCGGCCAGTACCTCGCCCGCGCGCTCGCCAAAGCGGGAGCGGATCTCATCCTCACCAGCCGCCGCCGCGAATCGCTCGCCGCGTTCGAATCGGAAATCCAGGCACTCGGCCGCCGCACCCTCGCTCTCTCGCTTGACGTCCGCGATTACGCCAGCATCCAGGCGATGGCCGCCGAGGCTCAGGCAGCCTTCGGTCCGATCCACATCCTCGTCAACAACGCCGGCTGCAACGTCCGCAAACCCGCGCTCGAGGTTGCCTGGGAGGACTGGAACCTGGTCCTCGATACCAATCTGCGCGGCAGCTTTTTTGTCGCCCAGGCGATCGCGCGCGGCATGGTCGAGCACGGCTACGGCCGCATCATCAACATCGGTTCGGTCACCAGCGTCTTCGGCTACGCCGGCCTCGCGCCCTATACCGCCAGCCGCGGCGGCATCCGCCAGCTCACCATGAGCCTCGCCGACGACTGGGGCCCACACGGCATCACCGTCAACTGCCTCGCGCCCGGCTGGTTCAAAACCGCGCAGAACCAGGTCCTCTACGAAAACCAGGAGTGGGTCGATTACCTCATCGACCGTATTCCGGTGAAGCGGCCAGGGCAGCCGCACGACCTGGATGGCGCGGTCGTTTTTTTGGCGTCGGAGGCCAGCCGGTACGTTACCGGACAAACGCTGCTGGTGGACGGCGGCATCTCCACCGGCGCCATGCGCGCGACCGTCCAGAAAAAGTAGGACAGCTCGTCGCCCGTCCGGACGACTCAGTCTGCCGGCTCCGCGATCGGCCGAATCTCTCCGAGCAGAAATGCGTAGCTGGCGATCCCAATCACCAGATACACCGCCGCCACCACAAACGCGGCCTTGAAATTGTGGCGCACGCCGACCAGATATCCCGTGACCGCAGGCGCCGCAATCCCGGAAATCTGATTCGAGAAGTTCATGATCCCGCCCACCGATCCCACGCTGTCTCCGGGCGCGATGAGCGACGGGATCGACCACCCCACCGGCGACGCCGCTGAGAGGCCGCCGATGGAAACACTGATCCAGAAAACCGCCCGCAGCGCGGTGTGCGCTCCGGCCGCGCCCAGAATCCCCAGCCCCAGCGTCGTGCCCACAATCAGCACCGTGCGCCGCACCGCGCTTGCATGCCAGCCCCGGTGGATCAGCGCATCCACCAGCCATCCCCCCACTAATAGATCCGTGACCGTTGCAAATAACCACGGGATCCCCGTGTACAGAAACGACCGCGCCAGGTCGATGTGCAGATTGCGCGCCAGATACACCGGCAGCCACGTGAGCAGCAGATAGAAGACGTAGTTATACGATCCAAATCCAATCGAAAGCCCGATCACTTTGCGCTGCTTCAGCAGATACCCCAGCGGCACCCGCCGTCCCAGCCGCGCGCTGGTGGCCGTGATTCCTTCGTCGCTCCACTTGCGCACCGGATCGCGATAAATCCGCCTGAACAGGAAGAAATACAGCAGGCTGAGCACGCCCGTCGCCGCAAAGCTCATCCGCCATCCGATGCGCAGCAGGAGGAGCCCGATAATAGGCACGCCGATCGCCGACGCGAACTTCGCCGCGCCGTCGAACCACCCGGTCGCAAAGCTCCGCTCGCTCGGCGGAAACCAGTAGCCCACCGCCTTCGCGCTCGCCGGAAACGACGGCGCCTCGCCCACGCCCAGCAAAAAGCGCGCCGCGAAGAATCCGCCGAGCCCCGGCGTGGCCGCCGCTCCGAACGAAGCCAGGCTCCACAGGAACGTGCTCACCAGCCCCACCCGGCGCACGCCGAATTTATCCAGCAGCACCCCCGAGGGAAGCTGGCATAGCGCGTAGGTCCAGTTGTAGGCGCCCAGCAGCAGGCCAAAGGCGAAATCCGAAATCCCGAACGCGTGAAAAAGCGCGTCGTGCGAGACGGACAGGTTCACCCGGTCGAAATAGTTGACCAGAATCCCCACGC
>JBAUGH010000262.1:0-2753 GCA_049679565.1 Acidobacteriaceae bacterium | reverse complement strand
GCCATGCACTTTGGGCACCGCGGTCCCGGCCACTTTCCAGTCACCGGGCGGGGTCAGCGGAGGATCGCCGCTGACGGTTTGGGTCAGCTTCGCTCCCTTTGTGATCTCACCGTAGCCCAGCGAGGCCTGGGTCGTGGGATTCGTCACCTTCCCATCGGCCGCCGTCAGACTGGCGGGATCGCAATTCCAGCGGCGCGCGGCTTCTTCGACCAGCATCTGCCGCGCTGCCGATGCCATGTTGCGCAGCTCCGGACCCATGGTCGGCGTGGTCCGGCTGCCGAAGGTACCGGCATCCCAGGGCACGAGATCGGTATCGCCCATGGTCATGGCGATGGAGGTGAAGGGCGCGCGGAGCTCCTCGGCGACCTGCTGCGCCAGGGAGGTGCGGATGTTCTGACCGATCTCGACTTTGCCGGTGTACACCGTCACCGCGCTGTCGGGATCGATGTGGATCCACGCGCCGATCTCGGTGGGCAGGGGATGACCGCCGGAGCGCCGGCCTGACTCCTGGGCCGCCGCGCCGGGCCCGGCGAGACAGACGAGGAGGCCGCCGCCGCAGAGCCGCAGAAACTCGCGGCGGTCCAACTCGAAGGCGCGAATGCGGTCGCGAATCCCCTGGAGCTCGACTGCCAGGACGTTCTCCAGCTCTTCAGCTGCGGGCATGGCTCACCTCCGCGATTTTGTCCGACGCATTGCGGATCGCCGCGCGAATCCGCGGGTAGGTTCCGCAGCGGCACAGATTGCCGTTCATGGCCTGGAGCATCTGGGCGTCCGACGGCCGGGGATGCTCCCGCAGGAGGGCGGTGGCGGCCAGCACCATGCCCGAGGTGCAATAGCCGCACTGCATCGCGTCCTCATCGAGAAAGGCCTGCTGGACGGGGGTGAGCGGGCCGTCGTGGGCCAACCCTTCAATGGTGATGATCTGCGCGCCTGCCGCCGCCGAGGCCGGCGTGAGACAGGAGCGCGCGGGCTTGCCGTTGAGCAGCACGGTGCAGGCGCCGCACTGCCCTTCGCCGCAGCCGAACTTCGTCCCTGTCAATCCCAGGCGGTTGCGGAGCACCCACAGCAGCGGCTCGTCCGCCGCGGCCTCGGTTCGCTTCTCCATGCCATTCACGTGCAGGACCAGCTGTGCCATGATTTCCCCCAACGCCAGCAGCATACCTCCGCAGGGGCACGGCTCGCCTGATCCTGATTGCTTTCACCAGGGATTGACGCCCTCCGGCTGATAGTGCGCCCAGTCGAAGTCGATTGCGCCGGGATCCGCGTCGCGCGTGGTGTAGGCGAAGAGCGCCGGGCGGGTGCCCTTCCACCAGCTTTCGCGAATCTTCGTCGGCCGGCCGAGGGAAACGAAGGAAGCGCCGTCGTCGAGGCTGTAGGAATAGCGGGCGGTATCGCCCTCGACGTCGATCCGCAGTTGCAGCAGGTTCCCGGGAATCGGCGTCCCGGAGTTCTGGCTGGGCAGGCCGTCGCCCAGGTGGAAGTAGCTGAGCCGGCGTTCGCCGCCGCTGTCGACGATCTCCAGACCGCTGGCATCCTTCTCAAACATGGCGAGCCCGGCGTGGACTCCCTCTTTCATCGCGCTCAGGTCCGCGCGCACGGTGAACTCGAAGGAGTCGTCCTGCATGGTCTGGGTTAGGGTATCGCGCGCCCCGAGCAGGTCATCGGCATGCATGGGGATCAGGCGCAGATATCCCGGGCGGGCGGTGAGCGACCAGTGCGGGTCGTCGGGATTATGGTTCCACTCCCACTGCGGGTTGAGAACGGCGCTGCTGAAGTCGTCGGAAGTCTGAGGGCGCACCTGCGCGGAACCGCTGCCGTCGTCGGGCATGGGCGCGGAGCGGACGGGCTCTCCGGTGACCGCACCCTGGGGGGCGTCGCCGATGACCGGCCAGTCGTCGATCCAGCGCACCGGCTCCAGATGGACGATGCGGCCGTGCGCGCCGGCTGCCTGGAAGTGCACGAACCATCCCTGGCCGTCGGGAGTTTCCACGTAGCCGCCCTGGTGGGGCCCGTTGATGTTCGTGGAGCCTTCGGCGAGCACCACGCGGTGCTCCCAGGGGCCGTAAATGTTGCGCGCCCGGAGCACCGCCTGCGCGCCGGTGCCGACGCCGCCGAACGGCGCAAAAATGTAATAGTAGCCGTTACGTTTATAGAGCTTGGGGCCTTCGAGCACGGGCAGATTGCGGGGATCGTCGACAATCACCCGGCCGTCATCGAGGACGTGCCGGCCGTCGGGCGACATGCGATGCAGGATGAGGGGTCCCGCGCCCACCCGCGAATGGATGAGATAGGCGCTGCCATCGTCGTCCCAGAAGGGGCAGGGATCTTCGAGACCCGGCTGGGCGATGACGGCGACCGGCGCGCTCCACGGGCCGGATATTTTGGGCGCGGTGCTGACGAAGATTCCCTCCTGGGGAGTGGGGAAATAAACATAGAAGAGGCCAGCGTGCCGCCGGATCGAGGGGGCCCACACGCCGCCGCCATAGCGGTTGCCGCCGATCATGCTGTAGCGCGGATCCATGGTGAGCCGCCGGACCACGTGGCCTTCGATCGTCCAGTGCACCAGGTCGGTGGAGCGCAGGATGGGGATGCCGGGCACGAAGTGGAAGCTCGAAGCGATGAGATAGTAGTTCGCGCCGTCGCGGATCACGTCGGGGTCGGAGTAATCGGCAAAGAGGATGGGATTGCGGTAGATCTTCACCTGCAGATGGCCGGGGGGCGGGGCAGCCTTGATGGAGCCGCCCAGCATCCAG
>JBAUGH010000261.1:0-7055 GCA_049679565.1 Acidobacteriaceae bacterium | reverse complement strand
AGGATATGGCTTCGGTCGGCTCTCCATTTTTCGCTCCCAACGCCGCCGTTCCTATATGTCGATACAGCCTAGGCCCTGCCCCGTTCACTGCTGCTTCTCTGCCACCACCATGACCGTGTGGCCAGTGATAAAGGGCACGTCTTCCCAGTTCTTCCGCGCTGCCCGCGCAAACACCCTTGCAGCAAAATCGGCGCAGCGATAGCGCAGGGAAGAATCCAGATGCTTCGCGCCCCGCGGCGCCAGCAGCGTGCAGATCGCGCTGCGCAGATGCCCCGCCTGCAGCGGTTCCTGCCACCCGCGCAGCGTCTCGCAGCCGCAATCGGCGATCAACGCCCGCAAGGATGCCTCGCTCCACCACGACATATGGTGCGGCGGATAATTCAGAATCTCATTCGTCAGATACCCCATGAGCCCCCGCATGTTCGGCGTCGATACAATCAGCCGTCCGCCCGGCCGCAGACACCGCGCGCATGCCGTCAGAAACCCCTTGGGATCGGTTACGTGCTCCAGTACCTGAAAGACCGTCACCACGTCGCACGTGCCCGGCGGCTCGTCTTCCACGAATCCCAGACGCACATTTCTCCCCAGCCTCCCCGCATCCTCAACCGCACTGGGATTTGTCTCCAGCCCGTAATACGTGCCCGAGCAGTTCCGGGAGAAGTTGCCCACCCCGCAACCTACATCCAGTACGCGATCGCCCGAGCCGATCTCCTTCGCGGCCTCCAGAAATTCTGCCTTCTCTGCCGCGTCATAACCCATCTTCCGCATCAGGGTGCCATAAAACTCGGCGTCCCCGGGCAACGCCGGATGAAACCGGTAATAGCCCCACGGCGCTACCCGTTCGAGCCGCATCTCCGCTTCCGGAAAGAACCGGCTCGTCTCGATGCCATGGCGTGAACGCCACATCGCCGCCAGTTCCCGCGTCGATATCGGGCCGCGCAGACCCTCTTCGGACAAACTGATCTTCTCGCTGTGCTTCATCCCTGGCTTTTCGGCGCCTTCCTTCACCTTCGGTCTTCTTCGCGTTGCAATCGCGAACTGCGCTCCTGTTTCCCTCGCCTCACACGCCCGGCACCGGAATCACCGGCGCACCCATATGCCATTCCCGTCGCTTTCTCACAAAAATATAAGTCCCCCCGGCAACATAGAACAGGCCTCCGCACAGGAAGTATCCAACCACCATCCCTGCGCTGCCCCACAGCCGTCCCGTCACCACCGTGCTCGCACCCGTCAGGCTCGCCATCAGAATCGCCAGAATCAAAAACGGTTCCTTCTTATGCGCCCGCAGATAGGCTGCCTCACAGTTGACCACATGATTGAGGAAAATCGTAAACATCAGCAGCCCAAAAATCGGGATAGGCAGCATGCGCATCGCCAGACGCGGAACGTATTGCTTCAGCGCGAACAGCAGGGACAGAACCGCCGCCTCTCCCCCCAGCAGCAGGGCCCCCGACTGGATCAGCGACCGGAAGAAAACCCGATCCAGGGTCGCATAGTCCCTGCGCGCAATCATGCTCCCGAAGGGCGATGCCTTGGTGTTGATCCACGCGTACGCCAGCGCCGCCAGCGCATTGGCAATCGTCAGCGACATCCCCATGCGCCCCGCTTCCGTCGCTCCCCGGTACGCGAACAACACCGGGCTGAACAGCGGAAACACAAAATAGCTGCACAGGAAGCTGACCGCAATCCTCCACTGGAACGGCCATATCTCCTCCCGCCAGCCCACGATATGGACGCCCGGCCGCCGTCGCAGCAGCGGATACAAAAGCTTCCGCTTCGAGAACAGGAAGACCGCTCCCGCGATCGCCTGGCCGGAGATAATCGCCGCTGGAGCGAACAGTCCATGCCGCGTGCTCAGCGCCGTCCACGCCAGCGTGCTTCCTGTTACCGCCTGGGCCAGGCGCAACCGCGCCACCTGCGGCACAAACCCGCATCCCTCCAGAAATGAAAACACCGGGTCCATCTGGAAGGTGAAAATCGTGGCCACCACCACGCAGATCCACGGCAGCTTCCACGCCACCGGGCTCGACGCCTGCGCGTGAACGGCGAAAAAGTGAACCCCCGCGATCACCAGCCCCACGCCCATCAGCAGAGCCGCCACCGAATACCACCGCACCGACTTCTGCAGCACCGACGCCAGTCGCGAATGCGCCGCGCTCTCCCCGGACACCTCGCCGTTCGCGGCAATTTTGAGCCGGGTGCTCTCGTGAGCCGCCAGTTGCAGAATCACAAACGAAAAGCCCAGCTCGAAAACTGTCTGCAGCGCCACCAGGCTGGCGAAGGTGTAGTAATAGCCCTGCTCCGCCGGGCTCAGAAAATGCGCGATGAGCACAATCGTCAGCGCTCCGGAGCCGATGTTCCATCCCCGCGCCATCACCGTGAAGCCCACCGCGCGATCGATCCCCAGCACGTGCCGGATTCCGTCGAATCGTCTCCACCAACCGCCTGTCACCCGTTGCGCCTCGCCTCTTCCATCTGCTTCGATCGCGGTCCGGCCCCCTTCGCCATTGCCTTCACGACGCACAGGTCCTGCCCTGAAAATCAGCCGGCCGGCAGGCGCGGCTGGAATCGAACCGGCCCTGTCGATCGACCGATCAGCACGCCGTCGCACGAGGGGAATCTGACCCGATTATAGGGTCGCCAGGCTGCTCCCTCACCCGGCGACGCGGCTCCTCAGCCGCGGCGAGTGCCACCGGGACTCAGGCTTCCCCGCCATCCCGGCCGGAAGCGGCCCTTGGGCCACGAACAGGAGGCCGCAGTTACTGCCCGGACGCCGGAACGGCATCCGCGTTCCAGTCGGGCGGCTGCTCGCCCAGCATGTTGCGAACGAAAAAGTCGAACGTCTTCCGCTCCGTGTAGTAAGCATACGGGCCCCGAGTGCCGTGATCCGCGCCCGGCACTTCCAGCAGATCGAAAGTCTTATTGGCCCGGATCAGCCGGTCCACCACCTGCAGGGTCGAGGAAGGATCGACGTTGTGATCCATCTCCCCGAAAATCAGCAGCAGCTTTCCCTTCAGGCGCCAGGCGTTATCGACATTCGAAGAAGCAGAGTACTGCGGACCCACCGGCCACCCCATCCACTGCTCGTTCCACCAGATCTTGTCCATGCGGTTGTCGTGGCAGCCGCTGTTCGAGACCGCTACCGTGTAGAAGTCGGGGTGGAAAAGCAGCGCCCCCATGGAGCTCTGGCCGCCCGAAGAGGTTCCGAAAATGCCGACGCCATGGGAGATGTCATACCAGGGGAATTGAGCGGCCGCCGCCTTGTGCCACAGGATGCGATCGGGAAAACCTGCATCCTTCAGGTTCTTCCACGTCACGTCGTGGAAAGCCCGGGAACGGTTGTTCGTGCCCATGCCGTCGATCTGAGCCACCACGAAGCCAAGCTGCGTCAGCGGCTCGATGCGCGCGCTGAACGTTTTGGGGACGAACGACCCCTGCGGCCCCGCGTAGATGTCTTCGATGACCCGGTATTTCTTATGCGGATCGAAGTTGGCCGGCCGGTCGATGATCCCCCAGATGTCCGTGCTGCCATCGCGCCCTTTGGCGTGGAAGACCTCCGGCGCCTGCCAGCCCGCTGCAACCAGCCTGCTGATGTCCGCATGCTCCAACACCGCCAGCTGCTTGTTGTCCGCTGTCTGATAGAGGGCCATCGTCGGCGCAAGGTCGATGCGCGACCAGGTGTCGAGGTAATACTTCCCGTCCGGCGAGAACTCCAGGTTGTGGTCCGCTTCGGCGGGAGTCAACGGGGTCAGGCCCGTCCCGTCAAAGTTGATGCGGTAGGCGTGCACGAAGTACGGGTCTTCATCCCCGTTCATGCCGCTGGCTTCAAACCAGATCTGCCGCTTCTCATCGTCGACGTAATTCACCGCGCGAACCACCCAGTGTCCCTTCGTGACCTGGTTCTCCAGCGCCCCCGTGTGCCCGTTGAAAAGATAGAGATGCTCCCACCCGTCCCGCTCCGAGGCCCACAGGATCTCCTGGCCGTCGTGAATATCATGCCGGTAAATCTTGCCGCTATCGTATTGGCTCGCGATCAGCCGCGAATAATCGATGAACGCAGCGCTCGTCTCGTCGATCAGCGTGCGCACCGCCCCGCTGTGGCCATCCACCTCGAGCACCCGGTAAACCTGGTGGCCCCGCTGGTTGTACTCGAAGGTAAAGCCGCGGCTGTCCTTCCACCACTCTGCATGGGTCAGGTCGTAAGGGTTGGGAAAGAGCGCGTTGCTGATCTCGATTTCCCGCTGCGCCGCGATGTCGAACAGCACCGGCTGCGGCAGCGCCAGCACATCCCCGGCCTTGGGATACACCATGGTCGACGTTTCCGGCTGAAGCTGGTCCTTGGGCGACGACTCGACATAATGGATCACGCGGCGATAGCCCGGGCGGATGCGGTAGACCACCAGATGAGTTGAATCCGGCGACCACGCCATGGTGGAGAAGGCGTAGTAGTTCCCTTCCGAGCCGTCCTCGCTCAGCGCGTACTTCTCTTTCCCGTCTTTGGAGCGAACCTGAACGTTGTAATTCAGAATGAAGGCCAGCCACTTGCCGTCGGGCGAAGGAACCGTCTTCTCCACGCTGTTCTCGGCCTTCGGCGTGTCGTCGTAACCATAGTCGTCGCCGGCGAGGAGCGGATGGCCGTGGCAGGTCCAGGCGTGCAGGTCGCAGTGCCACCCCGTATTTTCCGCGGCGAAATCGATCGCCCCATCCTCGTCCGTGAAGCGGAAGCGCGCAAAGGGAAGTGTCAGCGCCGTGTAACTGCCGCCACTCGCGGCGGAAAGAGCGGTGGCAAGCTTCGCCTGGTCGAAGGCCGGCTGTCTCGCCTGGGTGGCCGCATCCACCATCACGAAGCTGTGACCGCCTTCCACCGATTTGCGATAGACGAACCGATCCCCGCTGGGCAGCCACCACGTGTTGTCCGGCAGGTCGATGACCAGCGAGTCGTACTTCTTCTGCAGGTTGAGAGCGCGGTCGTAGTCGGCTCGCGTGACCTGACCGTAACTGCTGAAAGCAAATCCGCTGATGCCGAGCAGCACCAGCATTCCCGCCGTCCACCGCTGATTCATGCGCCTCCTGACCACCTGTTGTGCAAGCTGCGTGCGGCCAAAGCTTCTCCTTCCTGAGCCGGGGAGAAGGTTCGGGGTACTGACTTCAGAACTGGGACTGAATGCGAACCTGCATAGCGCCGCAGGATCCACAGGCCGCCAGCCCGCTGGGGCGGACCCTGATTCATTGCTGCTGAGATTGTGTACAATACCGCATGCGGCAAGTCAAGGGCGGCCCTCGGCATTTTCCCCGGCCTGCCGCATCCGGCTGCCTTCAGGCGAAGACCGGAGCCGAGCCCGGTTCCCGCCTCACCAGCTCCCGCGCTCTCCGAAGATCTCGATGACCCGGGCCAGCCGGGCGCATCCGTTTTCCCAGTTGGCCTGCAGCGCCCGTTCGGTGCGCGCCGCATCCCCCGTCAGAATGGCGGCAATAATCTCTTCGTGCTCCGCCACCGAAGGATGCAGGTCGTGCATGATCCAGCTCGCGTACAGCCGCCAATAGCGTTCCGCCTGCGGCTCGATGGACTTGTGCAGCGCCGTGAGCCGCGGACCCGCCCCCGCTTCGATGATGGTGCGGTGGAAGCTGCGGTCGATCTCGAAGATTCCCGAAGCCCGCGAGTGGCTGTCGTCCGTAATGCCGCGAAGTTGCTCGTTGAATCGCCTCAGCCGGGCGGCAATCTCTGCCCGCCGCCCCTTTGCCAGGGTTGCCGTGCGGCGCCCCGCAATTCCTTCGACATGGCCGATCACCTGGTAGAGTTCGGCCGCGTCTTCCTGCGTAAGCGGCGCCACCACCATGCGCGATTTGCGCACGTTGGTATGCTCGATCACGTACCCTTCCCGCTGCAGAAGATGCAGCGCGCTCCGAACCGGAGTCCGGCTCATGGCCAGGTGCTTGGCCAGATCCGCCTCGACGATCCAGGATCCGGGAGATAACCTCCCATGCACGATCAGCTCCCGGATTTCGTGAAAGGCTTTTCGAAGACTGTTGCCCTGCTCAGCTTTCGGTCGTCGGGATGATTTGCTGCTGCCGGGTGCCGCGTGCACTGCCATAGGAAATTCGCTCCCCGCCCCTTCCATGGGATTTTAGCGTGCGGCTGACGCGGCCTGGGGAAAATCCGGAATGCACTCGGGGGAGAATAATGTAGTATCCAAGATTGTGGACAATTGTAGCATCCGCCCCAGCCTATGCTCCTGATCGAAACGGTTGATTCCCACACTGCCGGGGAACCCACGCGGGTCGTGATCTCGGGTCACCCTGACCTGGGTTCGGACAGCCTGCCCGAGCGCCTCCGTCGCTTCGCCGCCGAGTATGACTCGTTCCGATCGGCGGTGGTCAACGAGCCCCGCGGTTCCGACGTCCTCGTAGGCGCGCTCCTGCTCGAGCCAACCGACCCCCGCTGCGCTGCCGGAGTCATCTTCTTCAATAATGTCGGCTATCTGGGAATGTGCGGCCACGGCACCATGGGCGTCGTCACCACCCTCGCCCATCTGGGACGAATCCACCCCGGCGAGCACCTCATCGAGACCCCCGTGGGGATTGTGCGCGCCACCCTCCATCCCTCCGGCCAGGTCACCGTCGAGAATGTGGTCAGCTATCGCTACAAAGAATCGATGCCCGTGGAAGTCCCGGGTTACGGAACCGTGGCCGGCGATATCGCCTGGGGAGGAAACTGGTTTTACCTCATCGATTCCGCGCCCTGCGAGCTGACCATCGAAAACCACGAGGCTCTCACCGAGTACACCTGGGCCATTCGACGCGCGCTCACCGCCAACCGCATCACCGGTGACGGCGGCGCTGAGATCGACCACATCGAAGTGTCCGCATCCGCCCGCACCGGCCAGGCGGACTGCCGCAACTTCGTCCTCTGCCCCGGCAAGGCTTACGACCGCTCCCCCTGTGGAACCGGCACCAGCGCCAAGCTGGCCTGCCTTGCGCTGGACGGAAAACTCGCGCCCGGTCAGGTGTGGCGCCAGGAAGGGATTCTCGGCACCGTCTTCGAAGCGTCCTACCGC
>JBAUGH010000260.1:0-2553 GCA_049679565.1 Acidobacteriaceae bacterium | reverse complement strand
CTCCCGCCCGGTCGATCCGGTTCCGCACCCCGTCGAGAAAAACGTTCAGCCCGCCCTTCGACGCCCCATACACGTAATTGCTCTTCCGCCCGCGATCCCCGGCCACTGACGAGATCACCGCAATCGTCCCCCGCTTCTCCCCCTCAAAATAATTCGCCAGCCACGTCACCAGAGAAACCGCGGAAAGAAAATTCGTCACCAGCACCCGCTCCGCAGCCGCGTAGTCCCGCTCCGCCTCCGCCTGATCCCCCAGCACTCCGTGCGCCACCAGCGCCACGTCGATTCCGCCCAGCGTCGCCGCCGCCTGCGCCAGCATCGCCGAATGCGCCGCAGTCTCGTCCAGATCGGCCGCATGCGCCCAGGCCCCGCTCGCCCCCCGCGTCACCAGATCGTCGCGCACCGCCGCCAGCTTTTCTCCATTGCGCCCCACCAGATAGAAGCTCGCCCCCTGCTCCGCCAGCAACCGCAGCGTCGCTTCCGCAATCGCCGACGTCGCCCCCAGCGCCAGGACCCGCCGCGCTTCCCTCCTCGGCTTAGACATCGAGCCGCCTCCGCCCCGTCACCCGCTGCCAGAACCCCGAGTCGAATCCCGGATCCACGTACCGCGCAAATTCCTCCCACTGCGGATAACACGCCTGGTACTGCTCCGCCGTCATCCGCGCATCCTTGGCCGAGTACATCCGCCCGCCGTGCTCCAGCGTGATCCGCGCCAGCCGGTCCACCAGCTCGAAACTCACATCCTTGCGGATGGGAAAATCCAGCGCCAGCATCACCCCCGGCGTCGGAAACGACATCATCCCCACCGACGGCACCTCGCCGAAAAACTTAATCACCGCCAGAAACGACGCCAGCCCCGACTTCGTGATCGCTTTCAGGATCTCGATCATCCCCTCGCGGCCGCCGGCCGGCGGAATCACGTTCTGGAACTGCAGCAGTCCCTGCTTCCCGTACATCCGGTTCCAGTGCTGCACCGCATCCAGTGGATAAAAGAACGGCTCGTAATCCACCGGCCCCACTTTCCGCCGCCCCAGCTGCTTGTGGTAGTAGAGCGCGTTGAACGCCGCCATCGACCCCTTATTCAGCGCGATCTCCGGCAGGTCGATGGGAAACACCAGCTTCGACGACCGGCTCCTGGTCAGCGGCCCCGGCGTCTGCGCATGATCCCCCTGCATGAAGATCCCGCGCGCAAAATTGCGCCCCGTCGAAACGCAGTCGATCCACGCCACCGTGTACTCGCTGCCCGCCGCCTGGGAGAGGGCGAAAAACTCATCGATCCCGTGAAACTTGTCGCCCTGGTAGTCGATCTTCCGCGACACGATCGGGCGCAGATGAAACTCCGCCCAGGTGATCAGCCCCGTCAGCCCCATCCCCCCGATGGTCGCCGCAAACCATTCCGGATTCTCCACCGGGCTGCACACAAATCGGCTTCCATCCGATCGCGCCAGCTCGAAGCGCAGCACGTGCCGCCCAAACGTTCCCGCCACATGATGGTTTTTTCCGTGAATGTCGTTGGCGATCGCCCCGCCCACCGTCACATACTTCGTCCCCGGCGTCACCGGCAAAAAGAACCCCCGCGGCACCGCGAAATCCAGAATCTGCTCGAGCGACGCCCCCGCCTCGCAGCACAGCACCCCGGTCGCTGCGTCGAAATGCAGCAGCCGGTCCATGCCCGGCGTCGCCAGCAGCGTCCCGTTCTCCAGCAGACACACGTCGCCGTAGCTCCGCCCCAGCCCCACCGGCAGCTGCTTGCGCCCCGTCGGCCGCGCCAGCGGAAATTCCGTCCTCCAGTGCAGAGGAACAACCTCCGCCGCCAGTTTCGGATAACGGCCCCATGACTCAAAACCCGGCTCGAAACCCGGCTCGAAACCCGACTCGGAGCCCGCGCCCCGCCGCGTCTCCGCTTCTCCCTTTACAGCTTCCCTTGGCACCATGGATCGAGACTTCTTTCTTCTAGAACGCCGCTGACGCCGCAATCGCCACTACCGCCGCTCCCGTCAGCAGGCTCAAACGATCGGTCACGGCAAAAATTACCGGATCTTCGTCCAGCTCCCCTCGCGACGCCAGCAGCCACACCCGGCTGAGCCACCAGATCATCAAAGGCGTGATCAGCCACAGACGATCGGCATGTTGATAGAGCGCCGTCACGTCATGCGCTCCGATATAAAACGAAAACACCACCACCGCCGCGTAAGCGCTGGCCGTGCCAAAACTCCGCAGCTGCTCGATGTCGCCCAGCAGATAACCCCGGCCCGTCGCCGGCACCTGGCCCCGCGCCCGCGTATTCTGCAGCTCGCTGAACCGCTTCACCATCGCCAGGCTCAGAAACAGAAACAGCGCGAACGCCCCCAGCCACGGCGAAATCGGCACCACCGTCGCTGCCGCTCCGGCCAGCAACCGCACCGTGTACAGCCCCGACAGCAGCAGCACGTCCACCAGCACCACCCGCTTCAGATAAAGCGAGTAGGAAAGCGTCGCCACCAGGTACACCAGCAGCCAGAAAAGAAATCCCAACGGCAGCAGCGCCACCGCCAGCCCAACCGCGCCCCCCAGCAG
>JBAUGH010000259.1:0-2211 GCA_049679565.1 Acidobacteriaceae bacterium | reverse complement strand
CAGCGGCTCGACCCCAAACGCATTCGACAGCCGCACCCGCAGCACATTCCCGCCGACCGACACATGAAAGATCTGCCGCACCGTCACATCGCGCAGGTCGGCCATCGGCAGCGTGTTCCGCGGCTCGGGAATCTGCTGCGACGAAGCCCAGGTCCCAACCCATCGCGTCCCAACCCAATGCGTCCCCGCCCCGTGCGGCGTCTGCCCCGAAGCCGTCAGCCCGGCAGAAAAAAGTGCAAGCAGCGCGCATCCGAGGACCCACTGCGTGCAGAAGCGGCCAACCGATCTCACAATTTGCATGTCAGGCATTGTCGCAGCAGGATCCGCATCCCGCCGCGCCCCCACGGGCGCTTCAGACGCCCGGCTGCAGCCGGAATTTCCTCATCGCCAGAATCGTCAGCACGACAAAAACCACCAGCGCCGCCAATTGCGCCAGCTTGAAAGGCATTTCCTTGCCCGTAGGCGCAAGAGCATGCAGCGCTGGAACCTTCTCGAAGGACTGCACGATCAGGACGAAGAAGTTGAGATAAAGCGCCACAATCGCGGTGACGATATACGTGCTCCGCCAGCCTCCGGCCAGGTGGCCGCCGTAGAGAGCAACCGCCGCGAACAGCAGCACCACCATCGACAGGATGCCCACCACGATGCCCGGCGTCACGCCATGAAAAGGAAACATAAATCCGGTCACGCTGGTGGCCGCCGTCGTGATCAGGAACATCGCGGTCAGCAACGGCCATCGCTTCGAAGCCATCATTCCAAATACCACCAGAAACCCTGCCGCAATCGCGATCAGGCTGATGGCCACATGCAGTTGGGTAAATGCTGCGAGACTCATGCCGAGAATCATCATGCCGAGAATCATGGTGCCATCCTTCATCTCCCGCTCCGCACACGCGTCCAGCCTGGCGGCCCTGAGAGCCATGAGGTTACCATACGGCCCGGCATCGCCGGCCTCCCTGCGCCGCGCCTCATCGATTGACTTCCCACGCCGCCGCGCTTACCTTCGGCAATTGCCTGCACTTCTCGAATGAAGAGGTTTCCGGATATATGATCCGCCGCTTCGCAATTCTTCCTGCCCTTCTCCTCCTCATCTCCCCGTCCCTTCTCGCCCAGGCGCCCTCCGTCCCCGCGCCCGCCCAGCTCGACCCCACCCGCGACATCGGCCACCCCGTCCTCTTTTCTTCCTTCCACCAGCCGCTCCCCGAGCAGTACATCTGGACGAAAGACCCCGAGCACCTGACCCGCGCCGAGCGCGATGAGCCGCACTATTTCCGTGTCCACTTCCATCTCGACAGCGCCCCCGAAGCTGCCGAGCTTTACCTGGCCGGCCCGCGCGGCGCGGAAGTCTATGTCAACGGCACCGCCGCGGCCCACCTCGAAGCCGATCCCCTCTCGCGCACCGAGATGACCGTCCTCCGCGCCGACCTCACCCGTTCCCTCCACGCCGGCGACAACGTCCTCGCCATCGCCGCCGATCACGGCCGGATGATGGTCGCCAAAATCATCCCCGCAGCTCCCGGCGTCATCGCCCCGCCCATCCTCATCAGCGACGGCTCCTGGAAAGCGTCCACGACCGCCGCCGACGGCTGGCAGAACGCTACCTTCGACGACAGCGCCTGGCACGCCGTCGACGCCCAGGGCTCCATCGAAGGCAACATCGACTTCTTCCAGTGGAACCGCGATGCCGGCCTCTACCAATGGCCTGGCTATGAAGGCGCCTCACCCTTCCTCGCCCACACCTACCTGCCCGCGCAGGAAGTCCGCGACGTTTACGCCGGCCTCGGCTCCTACGACAACGTCGATGCCCTCACTACCATGTCCGAAGATCCCGCCCACGAGTTCGCCGTCCACCTCGCCGCTCACCCCATCGGTCAGCTCGTCCCCAGCATCACCCTCGACTTCGGCCGCGAGGTCACCGGCCGCATCCGCATCGACTCCGACACCGACTCCCCCATCACCGTCTCGGTTGCTTATGGTGAGTCCGTCGAGGAAGCCCATGCCGAGCCCTACCTTGGCGTCGACGTCATCCACGACACGCCCCGTGGCACCGCTGCCGGACCCAAATCCGCCTTCCGCTATGCCGAGATTCGCTTCCTCTCCGGCCCTCCCGTCGTGAAATTCAGCGCCATCCGCGTCGAAGACATCTACTACCCGGTCCGCTACCAGGGCTCCTTCGAGTCCTCCGACCCGCTCCTCAACCAGATCTGGGCC
>JBAUGH010000258.1:0-6421 GCA_049679565.1 Acidobacteriaceae bacterium | reverse complement strand
AGCTACGCCTACGTGAATCCGGTGATCGCCTTATTGCTCGGAGCAGTCGTCGCCGGCGAGCGCCTCACCCCGCACGAGTTCGCCGGAGCCGCCCTGGTCCTCTTCGGCGTCTTCGCCACGCTCATGGGCCGCGGCGCGACGCAAACCGCGCCGGCAAAAGCCACCCTCGAGAGCGATCTACAGGTTCCGGATTAGGGAACCGCTCAGCGCCCGTAGCGAAACACCCCGCACACCGCGCTCGACCCGTTCAGCGCGTCCAGCGTCAGCACCGGCATCGTCGGCCCGGAAAAGAACGCCACCTGCAGCTCGGTGCCGCTCTGCCAGGTCGCCATCCACTGGGTCTCCTCTTCGCCGCACAGGGTGTTGTGGTGGGAGAAGCGCTTGTCCGCCGGAACCTGCAGCCGATAAAGATTGCCGCCGCCCGGCGTGCTCGGATCCGCATCGAAGGCCGCCGAGGCTTCCGCCGGTTTCAGCGAACGGATCTGCGCCATCGGAAAACTGGCAAAGTTGATCAGCAGCCGCGCATTGTCAATCTCGATGTCGCCGGTGATGGTCTTCGCAGTGGAATCGACGGCGCGCCAGGGCCCCTTATCCTGCGCCAAAGCAGGTAGAGACACAGCCAGCAAGACAGGGAGGATCGCGGCAAACGGAAACTTCATCCTTCGAGCATGACATCCGAAAGCGCCGCAGGCAATCAGGCAATCAGGCAACAGGGTGCAGGGTAAAAGCCAGCAGCTGCATTTACCCCGGGGCCCCGACGTGCCCGCTCTTGGCACGTTGGGGTGGCTAGGCGTAGATCCCACGCTGCTTGATCGTAAACGCCACCCGGTCGATGGCCAGCATGTACGCCGCGATCCGGTTGTTCACCGCGTGCGCCTCCGCGTACCGTGTCACGTCGTCGAAGCTCTCCACCAGAATCGCTTCCATCCGATCGTTCACTTCCGACTCTTTCCAGAAGTAGCCCTGGCGATCCTGCACCCACTCGAAGTACGAAGCCGTCACTCCGCCCGAATTCGCCAGAATGTCGGGGATGATGAACACCTTCTTGTCCGCCAGAATCTCATCGGCCACTGCGGTCGTCGGCCCGTTCGCGCCTTCGCACACGATCCGCGCCCGGATCCGCTCCGCGTTGCGGCTGGTGATCACGTTTTCGGTCGCCGCCGGGATCAGAATCTCGCACTCGCTCGTCAGCAGGTCCGCGGTCGGCATCCCTTCGGCTCCGCGGAAGCCCAACACCGTCCCGTTGCGCAGCTTGTGTTCGATCAGGCTGTCGATCTCGATCCCGTTCGGATTGAACAGCCCTCCGTCCACTTCGCCGATGCCGATCACCTTGTAGCCGCGCTCCTGCATCAGCCGCGCCGCGTTCGACCCCACATTGCCGAACCCCTGAACGATGATCCGGCAGCCTTCGCGCGGCAGGTTCAGATACTTCAGCGCTTCGTCGCACACCTTCGCAATCCCGCGCCCGGTCGCTTCCCGCCGCCCCCGCGACCCGCCGATGTTCAGCGGCTTGCCGGTTACCACCGCCGTCACCGTCTGCCGCATGTGCATCGAGTAGGTGTCCATGATCCACGCCATGGTCTGCTCGTTGGTGTTCACATCCGGCGCCGGCACGTCTTTTTCCGGCCCGATGAACTCGATGATCTCCGCGGTGTAGCGCCGCGTCATCCGCTCCAGCTCGCCCTGCGACATCTTCTTCGGATCGCAGATCACCCCGCCCTTCGCGCCGCCAAAGGGGATGTTCACGACTGCGCACTTCCACGTCATCCAGCTGGCCAGCGCCCGCACCTCGTCCAGCGTCACATCCGGCGCGTAGCGAATCCCGCCCTTGCCCGGACCCCGCGCCTGGGAGTGCAGCACCCGGTAGCCGGTGAACATCTCGATCCGCCCGTCGTCCATCGCCACCGGAAAATGCACGATGATCTCGCGCGACGGATAACGCAGCACCCGCCACAACCCTTCATCCAGATTCAGCTTGCGTGCCGCAAAATCGAAGCGCGCCGCCTGCGCTTCCCATGGATTGATTTCCTGCTCTAACGAGACCGTCGCCATCGAAACTCCTGATCTTTTCCGCCCTGCGAGCTTGGATTCATCTCCGGTTCACTCCGGAATCAACCCGCATCCAGGCCAAACGGTCCGAGTATAGGCCCCGGACCCGGACCCCGGCAAGACTCGTTCGACACGCCGAGGTAACCACTGTGGGCCATGGCCATCGGAGGTATGGAGGCCAGGATTCGGAGTTTGCCCGCTACCAGATCGCCCGCGGATACGCCTCGCGAATCCTGCGATCCGACGTCACCAGCCAGGCCAGCGCATTCGCCCGCGCCTGGGCCGTGATCAGCCGGTCAAATGGATCGCGCGTCCAGTTCTCCCTGAGAGCCGTCTCCACCACCTCCGCGAAGCCCAGCTCGCAGACTGTAACGCCCGCCTCCGACTCCAGCTTGCGCTGAATGTCCGCCGCCGGCAGCAGGATTCGCCCGATCTCATACAGGAATTCCAGTTCCAGCAGAACCGCCGGGGACATCCGGCAGTCCGCCGCCCCACGCAGATGTTCGAGCGCGGCCGGGCTGATCCGATCCAGCGACCTCTGTGCCAGCCATACCGCCACCGCCGTGTCCAGATACGTCGTCACAGCTCCGACCAGTCGCTCTCCCAATCGCGGATCATCTCTTCCTTCCAGGCAGGATCGTCAAGATCCGGTCCCTTCGGATTGACGATCGCCAGAGGCGTCAGCGACTCCAGGCCGCTGCGCGCCGGCAGCTCCGGAACCACCCGAAAGCGGCGCCCCCGGTGCGTCACGTACACCGGCTCACCCTCCATCGAGCGCTCGACCAACCGGAACAGCTCCCTGCGAAATTGAGAGATGGAGACTTCCACGCCCCAAATATAGCACATGTTGTACGTGTTTATCGTACATACCGTACAACAAGGCCGAGGCTCGCTACCAAGCTCCATCCCACACTGAATGAGCGCGAAGCGCGCCCGGCCGAACCGCTAGTTCACCCCGCACATCGTCTTCGCCTTCTCCAGCTGCTCCGGCGTGTATTTCTTCGGGATCTTCACGAACTTCAGGTGCTGCGTCTCGCTCAGGTTCGTGAGATCGTCCAGCCCTTCTTTCGTCTCGTCGTACCTCGTCTTCGGCAGGTTGGCGTGGATCTGGTTCAACACTTCCAGCTGGATCACCGTATGGGTGTCGAATCCGTTGGGCCCATTCGGCTCCGTCATCACCGTCGACGTCTCGCGAAAGATCACGCAGCCGTCGTTGCCCGACTGCATCCCCCACGCAAATGGCTCCTGATTCGCCGTCTTATCCTTCGCGAAACCCGCCGGCGCCGCCGCCAGCATCATCAACGCCCCGGCCATCGCCGCGGCACTCCATCCCTTCATGACCACCTCCGGATTTTCGGAGTGTATCAGCCCTGACCACTCTGCGGCGGCGCGCCTGCCGTAGACAGCTCTTCTCTACTCCCCCGCCGGCTGCTGGCGGAAGACGGCGCTCCAGCGCCACACCAGATACGGCGCCAGCGTCAATGCCAGCAGCACCAGCGCATGAATTCCATCGCCCCCATTCGCAGTGGAAACGCCGTGCCCGCCGGCCAGATGAACGCCCACCGCTCCTGTCCATCCCGTCGTGTTACGCGCCGCATGCACCCTCGCCATCCCCCCGCACCAGGCGATCAGCATCAGTCCGGGCAACAGCCACCACCGGCCCACTCGCTGGCGAATCGCCATCGCCGCAAATGCCCATCCCACCAGCAACGGAGCGGTGTAATACAGCAGTCGGCCGACGCCGAAGTAGTAGATCGCGAACCCACGCAGCGGGTGGTTAAACGGCGTGCTGGCCTGCGGCAGAAAAATCACCCACCCCGATACCAGAATGGTCAGCGCGATGCCCCACGCAGCCATCAATGCCGCCAGCGGTCCCAGCCCCAGCACCGCCCATGGAGCCCGCGCCGTCCACGACCGCAGCTCACGCCGCTCGATCATCGTTCGCGCCAGAGTCTCCACGCTCCCCAGCCGTGCCATCGCGGTCGTTTCCGCCTCCGCGCGGCTGCAGCCCGCCTGCTCTTCTTCCGCGATCAAATCGGCCTGGTGCTGGCTCAGCTCCGTCACATACCGCCGCACATGCCGGGGCGCGACCCCCGCTCGCAGCAGCCGCTCCCGCAGTTCACGAAACTCCTTCGCCATAATGCCCTCCCGCCAGAGTTGTCTGAATCGCCGCTGCCAGCGTCCTCCACTGCCCCGCCAGCTCCGCCAGCCTTCGTGATCCTGCCCGCGTCACCGCGTAGTAGATCCGGCTCCGCCCATCCACCGTTCTGCGCCGCGACCTGAGCGCCCCCGCGTGTTCCAGCGCGTGCAGCACCGGATATACCACGCCCTCGCCTACCGCAATCACCGCGCCCGTCCGGCTCCGGATCGCCTGTACGATCTCGTACCCGTACATCTCCTGCTCCTCCAGCAGCCGCAGGATCAGCAGCTCCGGCACCCCATTCATAAAATTCGGATTCGTTTCCCGCGGCGACATGAGATCGCCATCATACCTCGCGGTTCAAGGCATGGCAAGAAGTAAGAGGGCCAGACCTCCGCAAACCAACGTACCCACCTGCCGTCCCCGATATCCACCGCCCCGGGTCCGATAATCAATCCAGGCACATGACCAAACGCTCCGCCGGCATCCTCCTCTACCGCCGCTCCCCCGCCTTCGAAGTTCTCCTCATCCATCCCGGCGGCCCCTTCTGGGCCAACAAGGATGCGTGGTCCATCCCCAAAGGCGAGTACCACGACGGCGAGCCGCCGCTGGAAGCCGCCCGCCGCGAATTCCAGGAGGAAACCGGCTCCGCCCTCGCGCTGGAACGTCCCGACAGCGACTTTCTCCCCCTCGGCGTCATCCGCCAGCCCGCCGGCAAGGAGGTTACGGCCTGGGCCGTCGAAGGCGACTTCGATCCCGCCACCCTGGTCAGCAACACCTGTGAAGTGGAGTGGCCCCCGCGCTCCGGCCGCCAAATCGAAATCCCCGAAGCCGACCGCGCCGCCTGGTTCTCTCTCGCCGAAGCACGCAAAAAGATCTTCCGCGGCCAGCACGAGCTCCTCGACCGCCTCGAAGCCCGGCTCGAAGCAAGTCCGCAGGCAAGCCTCGCAACCATCCCTCGCTGACCCGGCTGCCTGAGGCGTTTCTCGCTGGCTTTCGCTGGTTTTTGGCTTTGGCTGGCTTTTCGCTGGTCTTTTAGCTCGCCAGCGCCGCTCGCTCCTCCGCCGCCGGTAGTTCCGCCCCAACCTCATCCCCGCCCGCCAAAAACAGCTCGAACAGTGTCGCGTACAGCCCCCTCCGTCCAGCCAGCTTCTCCCGCCGCTCGCGCAAAAATCCGAACCGGAACGGCGACCGCTCCTCCGCGCCGCGCAAAAACGCCGCCGAAAAATGTTCGTGCGCCTCGGCCACCGCCATCAGGATCAGCGACCGCCAGCTCATCCGCAGCAGCCCCTTCAACACGGCCGTCCCGTGCGGCAGTGCCTCCATCTGCCCGCCCACTCGCTCCGCAAACGTCAGCAGCTGGATCGTCCGCTCATCCAGCGGCTCTCCGCGCGCCGCCGCCCGCGAAAATAAAGTCATCGACCCGCGCGCGCAGTCTTCCTTCACATCCTGCAGATCGTCGCCCAGCTGCAGCAGCACGCCCCAGTCAAACGAGAAGCGCCGCTCCGCCTCGGTCAGCCACGGCTGCGCCAGGCAGGCGTCCGCCAGCACCGACGTCCCGCCCTTGGCGCAGCTCACCCGCAGCAAATCCTCCACTGGACAGTCCGCGCCGCACCGCACCTGCCGCAAACTCCGCTCCTGCGCCCGATGGATGGCCAGCAGCGCGGCATATACCTGCGCAAACTCCGCCCGCGGATACTCCTGCTCCACCAAATCCACCAGCGCCCAGACCGCTGCCTCGCGCTCGTCGCGCGCCCCTGTCGCCTCGCCCCGCAGCCGCTCCCGGAACCGCTCGCTGAAGCGCAGCTTGGCCGCGTCCGGCTGCTCGCCGTCCAGAAAATTGTCGCTGTAGGGATACAGCAGGCTATATCCCAAAATCGACGGCGTCAGGCGCACCGGCTGTCCCAGCAGCGGCTGCAGCCCGCACGCCGTCCACGCATTCCGCGCCGCCTGGATGATGTCGGCCATGCTCAGTCCGGGATCAAACTGCCGCGCCCAGCGCGCCAGCCCCGTGCCCACCGGCAGAAAATCCTCGGTCAGCAACGCAATTGCGCCCTCGTCCAGGTCGAGCGCCGTCGCCGCAAACCGCGCAAACGTCGCGGTGATTTTCGCCTGCGCGTCGCCTCTCTGGAACCCGCTGCGCCATTCCCGCATCGCCCCGCGCCGCGCCCGCTTCGCTTCCCGCTCCACCTCGTCCCGCGCCGCGTCGTACGCCCGCTCCCGCTCCCGCTG
>JBAUGH010000257.1:0-3259 GCA_049679565.1 Acidobacteriaceae bacterium | reverse complement strand
GGCGGTGAAGGCGTCTGCGGCGCGGAAGAGAGCGCGGAGGACTTCGTCGGCGGGGCGGTTTTCGACGGCGCGGGCGGCGGCGATCATGCGCTCCTCGCCCCACTCCTCATCCTCGTGGGTCATGGCTTCGCTGATGCCGTCGGTGTAGAGCAGGAGCAGGTCGCCTGGCTCGAGGGTGAGCGCCTGTTCGACATAGGGGGCGAAGGGCAGCAGGCCGACGACGGGACCTCCGGCTTCGAGGCGGATGACTTCATCTCCGCGCAACACGACGGGCGGGTTGTGGCCGGCGTTGACGCACTCGAGGCGGCGCGTTTTCGGGTCGTACGCGGCAAAGAAGAAGGTCGCATAGCGGTTGGAGGCTGAGGCTTCATACACCAGGACGTTGACCTTGTGCATGAGCCTGGCGAAGTCGCGCGGGTTGTCGAGGGCGACGCCGCGGAGCGAGGCGCGCAGGCTGGCCATGAGCAGGGCAGCGGAGATTCCTTTGCCGGAAACGTCGCCGATAGCGAGGCCGACGCGGCCGTCTTCGAGGTGGATCAGGTCGTAGTAGTCGCCGCCGACGCCGAGGGCGGGACGGCAGGCGCCGGCGACGGAGCCGCCGGCGATGGCGGGCATTTCCTGGGGAAAGAGGCGTTCCTGGACCTCGCGGGCGATCTCCATTTCGCGGTTGGTGCGTTCGCGCTGGGCGGCCTCGGTGGCGAGGGAGTGGGCCAGCTCGCTGACTTCGAGAGCGAGGCCGGTTTGGCGGGCGACGGTTTGCAGGACCTGGAGATCGGTGCGCGACCAGGCGGCTTCAGAGCGTTTGGGGCCGAGGGCCATGATGCCCATGAGGCGGTTGCGGCCAGGGAGGGGGATGAGCAGCTCGGCGTTGAGCAGGTCGAGGGCTTTGCGTTCGGCGGTGCCGGCCATGAGGTACCAGGCGTCGGGATCGCTGCGGTAGAGGCGGGCGGGCTCGCTGGAATTGGCGAGATAGCGGATGGACGAGGCCTGGGCGGGGAGGGTGAGGGTTCCATCCGCGCTGATGCCGACGGCCTGCTCGAGGCGGAAGGCGTCGCCATGACGGAGGAGGAGCGCGATCTGGCGAATGTGGAGGGTGTCGCGAACGGTGCGGGCGACGGTTTCGAGGAGCGGCTGAGTTTCGGTAAAGTGGCGGACCTCGTCGGAGAGCTCGTTGAGCATGACTTCGGCGTTGTAGGCCTCGCGGAAGAACTGGCGATCGAGCCATTGCTGGAGGCGCTTGCTGACGCCGAAGCGGAGGGCGAGGACGACGACGAGAAAAACCGCGGCGGCGAGGATGTCGGAGGCCTGCGGCTGGCGGCGTTCGAAGACGGGCATGAGCAGGCGGATTCCGATGGCGGAGATGAGGGCGGCCTGCACGACCCAGAGGGTGGCCTTCGCGAGGGCATAGCGGGTGCCCATGCGGAGGAGGACGCGGACGTCGAGAGCGCGCTGGACGAGGACCACGTAGGCCAGGGTGAGGGGGGCGAGCATGAAGAGGAGCAGCCCGATGTAGCGGAGCCACGCATAGCGCGCCTCGGAGAGGGTGATGCCGAGGTGGGCGAGCAGGACGAAGACGATGAGCAGGGCGCCGACGCCAATGCCCATGCCGGTGGAGAGGACGCGCATGCGGCGGCGGGCATCGGCGGTAGAGGCGGAGCGGACTTTGTCGAGGGCGAGGAAGATGAAGAGCAGGGCCCAGATAAGGTTCAGGAAGTTGATGATGTCGGCAGCCACATTCGTGGCATGCATAAGGAAGGGCGGGTCGCCGCCTCCGTAATACTGCATGTAGAACGAGGGATAGAGGAAGGCGCAGCAGACGGCGAAGACCGCCAGCATGATCCACTTGACCCAGCGGGCGCGGGCGTCGATGCGGGAGCGTTCGGGAAAGTAGATGCCGAACAGCAGGAGCGCGGGGGCGCCGGCAAGCTGGATGGTCTGGAACCAGAATTCCTGGAGGAAGAGGCCGATGCCGGTGGCCATGCCGGGGTTGAAGAGGACGCTGGGAAAAGAGAGCAGAACCAGGGCGAGCCAGGCGTTGCGGTCGGAGGGCCGGGCGAAGACCACCCAATAGCCGGTGAGCAGGCAGACGAGGCTGAGCAGGCCGAGGACGAAGAAGCTTTCCCAGAAGACCATGAGCGGGGAAAGCCGCGTGTGCAGGGGCGGGGTGCGGACCAGGGTGAGGGTGGCCGAGCCCTGGGCGCCGCCGGGGCGTGAAAATCCGACATCAAGAATGTCGCCGGGATGGCTTTCGGCGAGGATGGTCTGCCACTGGGCTTTGCCGGTATAGGAAGTGCCGTTGAGCTGCTCGACGCGATCGCCGGCGGCGAGCCCGGCGGCGGCGGCTTCCGGCTGGAGACCGCTGGGAAGGATGAGGCGGGAGTCGGGATCGTAGTGGAACGGGACCTGGACGCGCTGGTCCCAGTGCACCTGGACCTGCCAGAGATCGGCGACCTGGGCGATCCAATAACCGAGGCTGGCCAGAATCCAGAGGATCAGCAGGAAGCGCAAGAGACCCGGAGACAGGGTTTTCTTTCGTGGTTTCATCCGTGGAGACATAGTACTTCCAACGGGTCTCAGGTAAAGAGACCGGCCCGGGCGACGCGGAGCGCGCGGCGTTATGCTTGATACGCACGGGAGAGGGGTCGAGGTTCATGCGTCTTTCCATGGTTGCCCTGGTTTTCGTAAGTATTTCCTGCGCAGCTCAGGCGAGGCCGCCGATATTCGGGGTATCGCACATTGCTGTCTACGCGAGCGACCCGGCCCAGGCCGAGCACTTTTATGCGGAGCAGCTGGGATTGAAAAAGGGTGCGGACCCGGAGCGGTCCGATGGCGCGTGCTATTTCGTGAATCAGGAGCAGTACGTCGAGGTGCTGCCTTTGCCGGCGGGCGCGGGCGACAATCGGCTCGACCATATCGCGTGGATGACGAAGGACGCCGAGGCGCTGCGCCGTTATCTGGGAGCGCATGCGGTGCCGGTTCCTGAGGACGTGCGGCGCGGCACGGACGGCACGCTGTGGTTCGAGGTGAAGGATCCGGAAGGCAACAAGGTGGAATTTGTGCAGCCGCCGGCGGATCTGCTGGCGGAGTCTCCGGCAGCGCTGCTGACGCTGACGGGAGCGGACCCGATCGGACGGCGGATGATCCACGTGGGGATGGTGGTGCACGACCGGGCGAAAGAGGACACGTTCTACCGGGAAGTGCTGGGCTTCAGGCCGTACTGGTTTGGGGGCATGCACGAGGATCGGCCGCAGTGGGTATC
>JBAUGH010000256.1:0-1910 GCA_049679565.1 Acidobacteriaceae bacterium | reverse complement strand
CCTCCGCGCCGTCCTCGAGCACGGCCGCTTCATCCTCGGACCCGAAGTAGGGGAACTGGAGCACCGTCTCGCCGCCCGCCTTGGCGTGCAGCACGCGATCGCCTGCGCCAGCGGAACGGATGCTCTGCTGATGGCGCTGATGGCTCTCGGCATCGGCCGCGACGACGAAGTCGTCACCACCCCCTTCACCTTTTTTGCCACCGGCGAGATGATCGCCCTGCTCGGCGCACGCCCTGTCTTCGTCGACATCGAGCCCGCCGGCTACAACCTCGATCCCCAGCGAATCGAAGCCGCCATCACATCCCGCACCCGCGCCATCATGCCCGTGAGCCTCTACGGCCAGACCGCCGACATGGATGCCATCGCCGCCATCGCCGCCCGCCACGGCCTGCCCGTCATCGAAGATGCGGCCCAGAGCTTCGGCGCCCTCTACAAAGGCCGGCATTCCGGCGCGCTCAGCGCCGTCGCCTGCACCAGCTTTTTCCCCTCCAAACCGCTCGGCTGCTACGGCGACGGCGGCGCCTGTTTCACCAACGACGAAGCCCTGGCTGGAGCCCTCCGGGAGTTGCGCAACCACGGCCAGTCCGCGCGCTACCGTCACAGCCGCATCGGCATCAACGGCCGCCTGGATACCCTCCAGGCCGCTGTCCTGCTGGCCAAGCTCGACGTCTTCGACCAGGAACTGGTCGCTCGCGCCGAAATCGCCGATCGCTACACCGCCCTCCTGAAGGATGCCGTGCACACGCCGCTTGTCCTCCCCGATCGCACCAGCGTCTGGGCCCAGTACACCATCGAAGTCGATGACCGCCCTTCCGTCGAGTCGTTCCTCCACGACGCGGACATTCCCACTGCCGTCCACTACCCCTTGCCGCTCCATCTCCAGCCCGTGTTTGCAGAACTTTCACATTCCATGGGCTGGGCGCGCGGCAGCTTCCCGCACGCCGAGCGTGCTACGGATCGCGTGCTCAGTCTGCCCATGCACCCGTATTTACAGCCTGCGCAGATCGAGCGCGTTGCCGAAGCCGTCAGGGTTGCCGCGCGCGGTCCCGTCACCGCCGCCGCCGCGAACGTGATTCGGAACCAGGCCAGATAACACATCCACAAACTCGCCATTGACACGCCGCACGTCCCCACAGAGAATGGCGTCAATTGACGGACCGCCACGACCTGTCTGCCAGCATCGCAATCGGTCAGGGCCAGCCGTTGAGACGCCGCCTGTCATGCCCGAGTCCCGAGCGAGCACGAGCAAGGCGCCGCAAACCGAGCGGCGTGCGCGGCGCAGGCTGGATCCAGCCCCCGTCTTCGTCTCGCCCAACGCAGATTTTCCCTCCCATCCGGCTTTACGGCCTCAGGCCTTTCCGCCTTCCGTCCGTCTAAAGCCCATCCCCATCGAGAGGAGGCCCGCCAAAATCAGCGCGTAAACCGATCGGGCTTGCCGTTCGGTCCGGAATCTCCCCAGAGCCGGGCCGCACCTCAGGGCTTAAGCACGCAGCACAACACAAGGAGGGATTATGCAGGAAGATCTTCAGATGCTGGATGAGTGGATACCGGAACAGATGGAACCTGGAACGCTCTTTGTGCTGGAGAATGCGGCGCCTATGGGCGACGCGCGCAATCCCTTCGTTGCTGTGCTCGCCTGCCCCAGGTGTGGTGCCCTTGGCCTGATTACCCGCGCCCAGTTTGTCGGCCTCGAATCCATGATCTGCGGCGGCGATACCTGCTCCGCCGAGTATTATCTGCGCGGCGACGAGATCGATTACCGCCAGCCTCACTAGCAAGGACAGAGTTCACGGTTTAGCAATTCCGGTTCAGGAAGGGCGTGCCGGGAACGGCACGCCCTTCTTTTGCCTTTTGCCATTTTTTTCGCGAACCCCGCCATCTAACCTCCAGGGTCGGATCGTGGTCTATAC
>JBAUGH010000255.1:0-3566 GCA_049679565.1 Acidobacteriaceae bacterium | reverse complement strand
AGTCCATGTCCCGCCAGTACTGGCGCATCCCCGCGTGCATCGGGAACAAAGAGACGATGAAATTCTCATGGCGCAGGAGGCCGTCGGGCTGGGCTTCGACGGATTTCGCGATCTTTGGGCCGAAGCCGATCAGCGTCTTCAGGCCGGCGATACGGTTGACGCGCATCCCCAGGTAGACGACCACCAGATCGGGATACGGCGAAAGGTCGACGGTGCGGCGGCTGACTGAGATCGGCATGGCCCTCTCTCCCTCTTTGGCGCTCAGGATGGCATACTCGCAAGCGATGGTCCAGCGCCACTGGGGTGGTTCAGGGCCGAACCACGGGCGGAACCTGTTCCCAAATATGGACATCGCTTCCAATTTGCGGCGTTTGCAGGGGCTCGCGCATCTGGTAATGTGGTACGTCGAGGACCGTACGGGGCGAAGGAAGAGAGAACGATGGCAAAGGCAGTCTGGAACGGGAAAGTCATTGCAGAAAGTGATACTTACGAGACGGTGGAGGGAAACGTGTACTTTCCTGAGCGGGCAGTCACCAGGGAGTACCTGCGGCCCAGCTCCACGACGTCGACGTGTCCCTGGAAGGGACAGGCACGGTACTATAGTTTGGTGGTCGACGGGCAGGAAAATCAGGACGCTGCCTGGTATTACCCCAATCCAAATCCTGCGGCCCGCAATATCAAGAATCACATCGCCTTCTGGCGAGGCGTCGAGGTGGAAAAGTAGCGCTTCGCTCGAGCGATTTCATTCCTGCTTTGCCTTCGGGCGACCCGCGATCAGCAGGTGGAAAAAATGCTCGCCTGGATGTATCGGGTACACAGTTTTCGAGGCTCAGTCAGGGCCGCGGCGCAAGCTTTGTGATGTGAGCGGCTTCGCTGCCCGCACCGAAGATTGGAAGGCGGCCCCGATTGCATCGGAGAACAGCTCTTCCGATTCCGACACCCCGAGCTGAAAGAGGCGTCGCGGTCAGCCTCAGCTCTCAATCTTTTCTATTCATCAATTTCATTTGAGCTGACTGCCCCCGAAATGCGTCTCAGTTCTTATAATGCAGGAAGTGACTTCCCCCGACCCCCGCGAAAATGCGGAGACCGCGCGTCTGCTTCTCACGACGGTGCCGGCAGCAGAGACAGACATGGACGAGGGTGCGAGCACGCAGAAGCTTTCCGGAGGCGTGGAGTATTTGACGACGATGAGGTCGGGCGTGGGAACCGAAGTGCGGGGGAGAGATTGTCCTGGGCGCACCGCGTTTTTAGCCACTCCCCAAAGGGTTTAGAGCTCTGCCTCGTTCGTGTGACTGTCGCGGATGCTCCATTCGTGTACGCTAAAGTAACCTTCTGCGCTCAAAGAAGTACCTGTAGAAGTAGGCTATTCGTAACCCCTTGCGCAGAGGGTTAACTTGCTTCCACCGCCGAGCTGGCAGGAAATTGAAACGAGCCAGGCGCCAGCCATGCGGGTCGTTCGGAATGACCGATTTGGCCATCGAAGTGCATCGAAACCCAATGCACGATGGCGACCGCAACTTCTTTTTTCAGGACTGGTTGGAGAAACAGGGCAATGGCAACCGACAACACACTCAACCGCGGAACGTTCGGACTGCTTCCCGAGCCCGAGGGGCGCATGGGCTCCTTCGGGATGAGCATGGTGCTCAACGTCACGATTGCAGGGTTGGCCCTGCTTCTGACCATCGCGCAGGTGCACCAGGTGCAGCAGCGGAAATACGAAACGACGCAGCTGATCTTCCCGGTGGAACAACCCAAGCCCTATGTGCCGCCGGCGCCGAAGCTGCACGAGTTGCCGCCGCCGCCGGTTGTGACTCAGGAACGGCCGAAGATCGAAATGCCGAAGGAGCTTCCGCCTCCCCCCAAAGTAGCGGAGATCAAGCTGCCGACGCCGGAGATGCCGAAGATGGAAGCGGCGCCGCCCAAGCGATTTGCTCCCCCGCCGCAGCCGAAGGTGGGGCTCTTCAAGAGCGAGGCGCCGACGGTGGTTGCGAACAACCATTCGGCTCCTTCCCCTCATACCGGGGGCTTCGGGGACCCGCAGGGGCTGCACCCGAATCCCAACGCGAATCGGCAGGCGACAGTGGCCGCACTGGGATCGTTCGACGCTGCCCCGGGAACAGGAAAAGGCGCGGGCGCGGCGCGGCAGGGCTCGGTGCACGGGGTTGACTTCGGTTCCGGCGTCGCGAACGGCGTTCCCGGTGGCCGCGATACCGGGGCGAAGGTGGCCTCGGCCGGCTTCGGCAACGGAGTTTTAGGAGGAACCGGGCAGCCGAATAGCCACGGAACCGTGGCCCGCGGCGGCTTCGGAGACAATATGTACGGCACCGGTGCGGCGCCGGCGGTTCGTCCGGAGGAACCGGCCACCACTCCCATCGTGGTCCTGGCCAAACCCCTGCCCACCTACACTGCCGAGGCGCGGCAGCTGAAAATCCAGGGCGACGTCACCCTCGAGGTGCGCTTCGTGGCCACCGGACAGGTGCAGGTCCTGCGCGTGATCAGCGGTCTGGGACACGGACTGGACGAACAGGCTAAGATCGCAGCCGAGAGAATCCGCTTCCGGCCGGCTACGAAGGACGGACACCCGGTGGACGAGGTCAGCATCATTCACGTGACATTCCAGATGGCATAATCGGGCGCAGGGACGGCGAGCCGGCGCGCTGCGCACCATCGGGCCAGAAAGATCCTGAGGAGTTAACGCATGTATCGAAAGTTCATGATGCTGGGCATGGTGCTGCTGCTGGGCGCGCCGCTGTCCCAGGCGAAATCCAAAGATCGTCAGCGTGTCCAGCCCCCCATTCCTTTGACTCCGCAGCAGCAGCGGCTGGTGCAGGAGGCGATCGCCCGGGAAAAGGTCATCGTCAAACAGGTGGAGAAGAGCACCCCGGTCGTCCAGTCCTACATCCAGGATATGAGGTCGGATCCGAAACTCTATCAGGTGCCGGTCGACGACCAGTACATGATCGGGCGCGTCGATTTCGGCAAGGCCTTCTCCGCGCAGGAATATGAGCAGCGCGGCGAATCCAAGGGATGGCTGCGCGGGTCGCTCCATTTCATGTCGGACCTCACTAAGGCGTTCGAACTGGAGAATTCTCCCACCGGCTTCATGGCGATGATGTTCATCGACCCCTCCGGGTTCGACCAGCAGCACTACGATTTCACCTTCGTGCGCCGCGAATTCCTCGGAACCGTCCGCACCTGGGTGTTCGACGTCAGGCCAAAGCAGAGAGGCCCGGGCCGCTTCTTCGGGCGTATCTGGATCGAAGACCAGGATGGGAATGTCGTCCGCTTCAACGGGACCTATCTGAACAACGCGAACGATGAAGTTTCCCACTACTTCCACTTCGACAGCTGGCGGATGAACGTGCAGCCCGGAGTCTGGGCGCCCGCAGCCATCTACGTCGAAGACACCCTCCACAACGAAGTGGCGCACGCCCAGACCTTCCGCGGGCAGACGACCTACTGGGGCTATTCCCTCAAGCTGCCGACGCGGGAGTCGGACGCGGAATCCATGGAGATCGAGAACGCCCAGGATCAGAGCGAAAACACCCAGGATGTGAGCCCCCTCG
>JBAUGH010000254.1:0-8533 GCA_049679565.1 Acidobacteriaceae bacterium | reverse complement strand
CCCGCAGCCGGCACACGCCAGGTTGCAGCGGAACAGCGGCTCCAGCATGGTGACCAGAGGAAACCGCTTGCGCCCTTTCATCTTTTGCTTCAGAACGTAGGTGGCTACCGTCCACGCCTGGGATATTGGGACCGCCATCAGGTATTCGTCCTCCGTATCAGAAATTCGCCGCTCAGGCTGCGTCGCCCAAATGACCGCGGTTCGGGTTCTCCATTGCGCGCTTGTAATTGCTCAGTGCCAGCAGCGGGAAATAATCCCGGTAAAGCGTGTACGCCAGATAGAACACCCGCGGAAATCCAGTTCCGGTATACAACGCCTGGTGCTGCTTGCCCTGCCCTGTGCTTTCATCCCAGTAGCCGTGGCCCCGTTCATCCACCTGCTGGCGGGCTAACAGCCATTGGATGCCCTTGGCCACCGAGTCGCTCCGGGTATCTCCGGCCGCCAGCAGGCCCAGAATCGCCCATGCCGTCTGAGAAGGCGTGCTCACCCCCACGCCGCGCGTCGTCGGATCTTCGTAGCTGCCCGCGCTCTCGCCCCAGCCGCCATCGGCATTCTGCACCGAGCGAATCCACTCCGCCGCCTGCTGGATCTCCGGCTCGTGATTCCACACCCCGATTGCTTCCAGCCCGCGCAGCACCAGGAACGTGCCGTACAGATAATTCACGCCCCAGCGCCCGAACCAGCTCCCATCCGATTCCTGCTCCGCGCAGATGAACCGGATCGCCTTCTCTACCCGACGATCCTTGCGGGTGTAGCCGTAGGTCGCCAGCATCTCGAGGATGCGCCCCGTGATATCCACCGTCGGCGGATCCAGCATCGCGTTGTGGTCCGCGAACGGGATGTGCTGGAAGATCATCTTCGTGTTGTCCTTATCGAAGCTCCCCCATCCGCCATTCCGGCACTGCATCGCGAAGACCCAGTCGATGGCTCGCTGGCACACGTCATACTGATAGCGTTCGCGGGGGTTGTCGATCTTATTCAACGCCAGTAAAACCTGCGCCGTATCATCGACATCCGGGTAAAACTCATTGTTGAACTCGAAGTACCAGCCGCCCGGCTGCGTCCCTCGCACCTTCACTGCCCAGTCGCCCTTGTGCCGCACTTCCTTCGCCAGCATCCAGTCCGCCGCCTGCAGCAGCCGCGGATCCTTCCGGTCAACGCCGGCTTCTCCCAGCGCATAGACCGCCTGCGCCGTGTCCCACACCGGCGACATGCACGGCTGCATGCGGAAGGTCGGCTCCGGGTCGTGCGCCGTCCCCTTCGGCTCGTCGATCCCCAGCTTCTCGAACTCATCCATCGCCCGGATCACCTGCGGATCGTCGAGCGAATATCCCAGGCAGCGCAGCGCGATGATCGAGTTCAGAATCGCCGGATAGATCGCGCCGAGGCCATCGGACATCTCCAGCCGCTCCAGCATCCACTTTTCTGCCTTCTTCAGCGCCAGCGAGCGCAGCGGCCGGATGTGTACCCGCTCGAACCAATGGATCATCCGGTCGGTAAGGATGAAAAAATTTCGCCAGCTGACCTTGTGTTCGCGATCCCAGCGCAGCTTCAGGTTCGCGTGCTCGCGCCCGCCCACAAACAATTCACTGATGCCGTGTTCGGCCGGGATCCGCTTGTAGGGCTTCTTCGCGTAAGCGATCGACAGCGGCACCAGAATGCCGCGCGACCACGACGAAATCTCGTAGATGTTGAAGTAAAACCACTTCGGGAAGAGCACAATCTCCGGCGGAATCGCCGGCACCGAGTTGTACTCGTACTGGCCCAGCGCGCACAGATAAATCTTGGTGAAGGTGTTGCACGCTGTCACCCCGCCGTGCGCCAGGATCCACGCGCGCGTCTCGGCCATCAGCGGCTCGTCCGCCGACATGCCCATCAGCTTGCATGCGAAGTAGCACTTCACCGCCAGGCTGATATTTCCCGGCCCTCCGGGATAGAGCGACCAGCTGCCGTCCTCGTTGCGGTAGCGCAGGATTTCCGCCAATGCCCGCTGCATCTTCCCTTCGTCGCCCGTGCCCAGCAGCACGTGCGCGAAGATGTAGTCGGCCTCCAGCATCGCGTCGGCTTCCAGTTCCCCGCTCCAGTACCCTTCCGCATGCTGCCGCCCCAGCAGGAACGCTTTGGCCCGATCGATGGCCGACGTCACATCTTCCATCGCAGCATCGATGCGCCCGAATTTCAGACTGGCGGAACCGGAGGGGGAGCCGGCCTGGACACCGCTGCGCTTTTCAGCGGGAGATGAACTCAGGGGCCAGGCGGTTTCAGATGGTGTGCTCATGCCGGTCCGGAACAGCTCGTACCTCGATCCTTGGGCCCTTGCATTCCTCAGACGCCTGCCGGCGCTGGCGGGGGCGCCGACTGGATAGCCTGCACAATCTCCGGCGGCAGCCCAAATCGCACGTTCTCCGGCATCACTTCAACTTCATCGACGGTGCCGAAGCCATTCCCCTTCAGATAGCTGATCACGCCCTCGACCAGGATTTCAGGCGCCGAGGCCCCCGCCGTCACCGCGACGTTGTTGACTTCGGCGAGCCACGCCGGATCGATCGCTTCCGCATTGTCAATCAGGTAGCCCCTGGTGCCGAGATTCCGCGAAACCTCCACCAGCCGGTTCGAGTTCGAGCTGTTGTTCGAGCCCACCACCAGCACCAGGTCCGCGCTGTGCGCCACGTTCTTCACCGCCACCTGGCGATTTTCCGTGGCGTAACAGATGTCCTGCGAATGCGGCCCAACAATACTGGGAAACTTCACCTTCAGGGCCTGAATAATGTCCCGCGATTCATCGAGCGACAGCGTGGTCTGCGTCAGATACGCCACATGCTCCGGGTCAGGAACCTCGAGCGTCTGCACCTCTTCGACACTCGACACAACCTGGGTCACATCCGGCGCCTCGCCCAGCGTGCCTTCGATCTCGTCATGATCGCGGTGCCCGATCAGCACCAGCGAATACCCCTGGCGCGCGAACTTCACCGCTTCCACGTGGACCTTCGTCACCAGCGGGCAGGTCGCGTCGATCACCTTCAGCTTGCGTTCCTTCGACTGCTCGCGCACCGCCGGCGACACGCCGTGCGCCGAATAGATCACCCGCGCGCCTTCCGGAACCTGGTGGATGTCGTCCACGAAGATCGCGCCCTTCTCCGCTAATTCGTTCACAACAAAGCGGTTGTGGACGATCTCCTTGCGAACGTAAATCGGCGCGCCGAAAGTCTCGAGCGCAATCCGGACAATATCGATCGCCCGGACCACGCCCGCGCAAAAGCCTCGCGGCTTCAGCAGGAGAACGCGTTTTTCGGTTGCGCCGGATCCGGTGCCCCGGGGCGTCGTGGGGGTGTCAACTGTGATAGCCGTCACGAGCTTTATTATACCGTGAATACCTCACCCGGCCTGGCCGCCACCCCGCGCCGGTTGCCACAGCAGATTCGCCGCCGGCGCCCCCGCCAGAGGACTCCTCGACCTCGTTTTTTTGCGTACCCGCACAGATTCCTCCCCTACTTTCGTGGGATACGACCCCGGACATCCGCCCCTCCCGGGCCCGCGTCCAACTCACGAACGCAACCACGGGAGTCGTGCATGCAGGTTCTTGCAGTCGGCGTCACCGGCCGCTATGCCGGTTTAGTAGTTCCTGAATTCAAAAAGCGCGGTCTCCGCGTCCGCGGCCTGGTTCGCGACCGCAGCCAGGAGAGCCTGGCCCGTGAGCGTGGCGCCGATGAAGTCGTCCAGGGCGATCTCCGCGATCCCGCCAGCCTCCGCCATGCCCTGCAGGACGTCGACGGTGTCTTCCACATCGGGCCCGCCTTTGCCCCCGATGAAATCGACATGGGCATTGCCATGGTCGATGCCGCCCAGTCTGAGGGCGTCCGCAAGTTTGTCTTCTCCAGCGTCATTCATCCCTCGCTGCTGGCGCTCACCAACCACGCCGCCAAGATTCCCGTCGAAGAAGCCGTCTGCGAGTCGGGGATGAACTTCACCATCCTCCAGCCTGCCCTCTTTATGCAGACCCTCGAGCTGAGCTGGGACAACGTGGTGCAGCGCGCCCGCTTCGCTCTTCCCTACTCGGTCCAGTCCAGGGTGGGCTACGTCGATTACCGCGATGTCGGCGAAGCCGCCGCCGTCGCCTTCTCCACCAATCGGCTCGACTACGGAACCTACGAGCTCTGCGCCCCGGGGATGAGGAACCGCATCGAGGTAGCCGCCCTGATGAGCGAAGCCCTCGGCTACGACGTCGAGGCCGCCGAAGTCCCCTTCGACGAGTGGGCCGCTTCCGTCGGGCTGCGGGAGGGTCCGCGGCGCGAGGGCATGCGCCGTCTCTACGAGCACTACGATCGTCACGGATTCCCCGGCGGCAACGCCCTGGTCCTGCGCGACATTCTCGAGCGTGAACCGCGTTCTCTCCGCGACTATCTCCGCGAGCTCGCAGAGCACGACGGGCGCCACGCTTTGCGCTGGGCCTCCTAGCCGGTCAGTCCCGGGCCCTGCATGACGCTGTGGGATAATTGCGGTTCCGGAAAACCTGCCGCCATGCCGATCCTCCTCACTCCCGTCGAAGCCCGCGTTCTGGGCGCGCTCATCGAGAAGGAGACCACCACTCCCGAGTATTACCCGCTCTCGCTCAATGCGCTGGTCAACGCCTGCAACCAGAAAAACAATCGCGAACCAGTCATGCAGCTCACCGAAGACGAGGTGCGCCAGGCGCTCCACGGCCTCGAAGACGATGGGCTGGCAGGAGTGGCGCGCGGCCACGACAGCCGCGTGGCCAAATACGAGCATCGCCTCCAGGAAGTCCTCAATCTCAGCCGCGGCGAAACCGCCATCCTCTGCGTACTGCTGTTGCGCGGCCCGCAGACGCCGGGCGAGCTGCGCAGCCGCACCGAGCGGAGCTATCGGTTCGAGCAGATCGACGACGTGCTCTCCGCCCTCGACAAGCTGATGCAGCGTACTCGCGCGCTCGCGGCCGCACTGCCCCGCCAGCCTGGCTCCCGCGAGATTCGTTATGCTCACCTGCTCTCGGGCGATGTGGAGAGTCTGCCCTTCGCTCCGGCGGAAGCCGCGGCGACCGGCAACAGCGCCATCGAATCCGACCGCCTCGCCCGTCTCGAAAGCGAAGTGGCCGCCCTTCGTCAGGAAGTCGCCGAACTGAAGCAGCAACTCGCCGCTCTCGCAATCCCTTCCTGATTTCGGTCGCTGTACCCGGTACTCTGCGCCCTGTTCCCCTCGCCCCCTGTGACTTCCGTCACATCGGCCGCCACGCCTCCCCTGCCACTCTCTTTTCATGGACATCCGCCAGGCCATGACCACGCTCGACTACGATCGCGCGCCGTTTCTCGCGATCTGGGAAACCACCCAGGCTTGCGACCTTGCCTGCAAGCACTGCCGCGCCTCGGCGCAGCCGCTGGCCCATCCCAGCCAACTCAGCACGGCCGAGGCGACCAATCTCATCGACCAGGTCGCCGAGCTGCAGGTGCCGCTGTTTGTCTTCACCGGAGGCGACCCGCTCAAGCGCGCCGACATCTTCGAGCTGATTCAGCACGCCGCCGGAAAAGGCGTGCATGCTGCGCTCACGCCGAGCGCCACGCCGCTCCTGACCCGCGACGCGATTTTTCGCATGAAAGCCTCCGGCCTCTCTCGCCTGGCCGTCTCGCTCGACGGCTCCACGCCCGTGATTCACGACTCGATCCGCGGCATTCCCGGCACCTGGGAGCGCACCGTCGAGGCCATCCACTGGGCCAACGAAGCTGGCCTGCCCATCCAGGTCCATACCGTTGTCAGCCGTCTCAATATCGCCGACCTCGACCGCCTCTCCCTGCTGCTGACCGAGAAGCAAATCGTCATGTGGAGCTTCTTCTTCCTCGTGCCCGTCGGCCGAGGCAAGACCGACGACCTGCTCACCGGCCAGGAATTCGAAGACGTCTTCGCGAAGATGTGGGACCTGACCAAACGCGTTCCCTTCGCCATCAAGACCACCGAAGCCATGCATTATCGCCGCTACCTGATCCAGCAGCGCATGAAGGAAGGCCGCCCGACCCTCGGCGTCCACGACGACGCCGGTGCTCACCCCACGCAACCGCACGGCCATCCGGGCGGTCACCCGGGCGCAGAAATGGGCGGCTGGGCCTCGCGCCCCGGCACCGGCTCCGAAGCCAAAGCCGTCGGCTGGGCCACCAAGCGCGTCAACGACGGACGCGGCTTCGTCTTCATCTCCCACATCGGCAAGGTCTACCCCAGCGGCTTCCTCCCCATCGAAGGCGGCGATCTGCACAACGACAGCCTGGCGCACATCTACCAGGAGTCGCCCATCTTTCTCAGGCTGCGCGACTCCGACCTGCTGCACGGCAAATGCGGCGCCTGCGAATTTCGCAATATCTGCGGCGGCTCCCGTGCCCGCGCCTATGCCGTTACCGGCGACATTCTGGCCGAGGAGCCCTGCTGCATCTACCAGCCGCGCGGCTACCATGCAGACGCAGCCGCTTCCCCTGTATGCGCCGCTCATGATCTGATTCAGTTAGAGGTCGCGCATTCCTGATGGATGTCAGCCTGAGCAACCGGAGCGAAACGAAGGACGCCCCGGCCGGAAGGAACACCAGGAAGATCGCCATTCTTGGCGGCGGCATCGCCGGCCTGAGCGCCGCCTGGGCGCTTGAGAAGGCGCGGCGCGCGGGCGAGCCGATCGAATATTCCGTTTATGAAGCGGCCGACCGCCTCGGCGGCGTCATCAGCTCGGAAGTGATCGACGGCTGTGTGGTCGAGGGGGGACCGGATTCTTTCCTGACCGAGAAACCGGCGGCTGCGGAACTCTGCCGCGAGCTCGGCATCGCCGACCAGCTCCTCGGCTCCAATGACGCCGAGCGCAAGACCTACATCCTCGTCGGCCGCCGGCTTATCCCGTTGCCCGACGGCCTGATGTTCATGGTGCCCACGAAGCTGGTGCCCACTGCGCTCACTCCCCTCTTCTCCTGGTCCACCAAGCTGCATATGGCGCGCGAGTTTCTCTTCCCGCCCCAGCCGGCCAGGGAAGACGAATCGGTTGCGGACATGACTCGCCGCCACTTCGGCCAGCAGATCGTGGATCGCCTCGTCTCCCCGCTGCTGTCCGGCGTCTATGGCGGCAACGCTTCGCAGCTCAGCGTGCGCGCCGTGCTGCCGCGGATGGTTTCGATGGAGCAGAAGCATCGCAGCCTCTCCCGGGGCATGCTCGCTGCCCGCAGGAACGTCATCCCCGCCGCCGGCAAGGGCCGCGCGCCGCGTTCGCTCTTCACCACACTGCGCGGCGGCATGAGCCAGATGGCGAACGCCATCGCCCGCGAGCTGCAGCCCGGCTCCCTCCACCTCAGCACGCCGGTCCGCGCCCTGCGTCACAACAGCGAAGACTGCCCCAGCCCCCGGCCCGACTGCAAATTCAGCTGCGGCTGGACGCTCGAAACCGCTCCGGGCACGGAAAAGTTTGACGGCGTGATCCTCGCTCTGCCCGCCTGGGCCGCGGGCGGCCTGCTCCGCCGCGTCGATCGTCTCCTCGGCGACGTGCTGGCGGAGATTCCCTACAGCTCCTCGATCACTGTGACCCTCGGCTTCCCCATGGAGCGGCTGCGCTCTCTGCCGCCCGGCTTCGGCTACCTGGTGCCGGCTACCGAGCGCCGCGCCATGCTGGCCTGCACCTTCGTCCATGCGAAGTTTGCCGGGCGCACGCCCCCGGACAAAGGCGTCCTGCGCTGCTTCCTCGGCGGGGCCGGCAACGACGCCCTGCTTGACGAGCCCGACGACCGCATCACAGAGAAGGTCCTCAGGGAGCTTGCAGAGATTCTCCACGTCACCGGTCAGCCCGACTTTGTGCGCATCACACGATCGCGCCGGGCGATGGCGCAGTACAGCGTCGGTCACCTGGAGCGGATGCAGTATGTCCGGGAAAGCATTGCCGCCATGCCCAGCCTCGCGCTCGCCGGCAATGCCTATGAAGGCATCGGCGTGCCGGACTGCATTCGCACCGGCCAGCACGCCGCCGAAACTGTCCTCAAATCGGTCCGGCAGCAGCCGGTCGGAGAGCCCTGCTGATAGCGGACCGGCTCTCAGCTGGTTTCCTGCTGCCTGTTTGCTGGTCTTCCGCTGGCCGTTAGCTGGCCTATCGCTCGCTTTCAGCTGCCCTTAGGCGCCTCCGTCATGGGCTTCAGGATGTCGTCCAGCCGATCCGGGGTCCCGTCCACGCGCTGCAGATGGGGATAGCGCAGCCCATCGTGGTAGTCGATCCCCAGCACACGGTACACGCCGGTGTTCACCACAATCAGGGAGATGGGATTCGTGTTTCCCTGCGCATCGCGGATGGCATCGCTGAGCAACTGTCCGGAATACTGGCGCCCGTTGACCGCGACAATCTGCATTCCCGGCCCGAGCTTCGCCTTGTCCGCCGGCGAGCCGACCAGCACATCAAAAATGCGCCCGTCGCTGCCCACGTCCACGCCGATCGACCACCACTCCTCCACGCCGCCGGAGGACGTCATCCTCGCTTCGGTAATTTCATTCGGCGTATCCGTGAAGACCAGTTTGT
>JBAUGH010000253.1:0-8127 GCA_049679565.1 Acidobacteriaceae bacterium | reverse complement strand
CCCCTGGGCTCGCGCGGGCAGGGCGCCGGCCGCCATCGCGGCTCCGAGCAGGGCGATCGATACGTTTTGAAGCATGGGCTGTGTCTTCATAGTTGCCTCAGTTGTTGAAACTCACGGTGCTGCGTTTGTTCCCCAGCATGGTTTCCACGACCCACGGCTGCGGCTGGGGAGCCTCCCGGTGGGCAACGAACTGGTGGTTCTCGGCTGGACGGGTATCGGGCAGAGAAGCCAGCCCATTGAGGTCGACCGGGGCGGCGGCAGCCTCGGCGTGATCGCCGCCATTGCGGAGCACGAAGCGAATGGTGCCCTTTTCGCTGGCCAGCGCGGCCTTCTCCGCATCTTCGGGAGAGAGCAGCAGGGTCACCACGTCCACCGTTTCCGGTTTGCCGGTGGGATCGGGCTGGACCTGGTGGCCGGCGGCGAGTACCTCGGCATTCTGCAGAACGGTGGCGGTCTGCGGCTCGGAGCCGGCGCGATTCTGATCGGTATAGGTGACCAGCACATCCACCCGGCTGCCGGGCAGCAGGAAGCCGGCGACGCCCACGACGTCATCGGATTTGAGGGCCATGGCGCGCATGCCGGTAGGAATCCTGCCGGTGAGCCCGGCGCCGGAACCGGCGGCGGCCAGCTGGCGGTCGAGAATGGGCTGACCGGCAGAGAGCGGATAGAGGACGGCGCGGCCGACCACGTCGTCGATCCTGACGAAGCTGCCCGCCAGGGGGTGGGACTGCGGCCACTCGATCATGGTGAGATCTTCCTTGCGGATGACCTCGCCGGGATCGAGCGCGCGGCCGGCGGCCACGTACTGGTTGGGCGGCTGCACCGGGGTGCGGGCGGCGTGAACGAAACGGCGGCTGAGCCAGAACGTAAACAGTCCCGAGATCACCAGCGCCACGACAAGAGCGAGCATTAAACGGCGAGCCATATCACCTTACCTCTGCAACGCCGTGAGGAAGAGCGTCGTAGCCGTGCCCGCAACAACTGCCAGGGCATAGGGCAAACGCAGCGTCCTCGCATTGCCTAGATTGAGTTCCGGATGCGGAGAAAGACCTTCCAGACGATGGTGCAGGGCGAGGGCACCGACATTCCTTATGGTGTCCCTGAGGCGGCCGCGCCACAGCGCGAGCCCCACGGCCATGACACCGCCCGCCAGCGCGGTGAGGATGAGCAGATAGGTGACCAGCGGCATACCCGCAATCGCGGCCACCGCGGTCATCAGCTTGACATCGCCGGCGCCCATGCCGCCGGCCAGCCAGAAAATGAGAAACAAGCCGCCGCAGATCAGCCCGGCCAGCGCGGCGAGGGCCATCTGCTTCCATCCGCCCAGGGCGAGGTGGAGGAGCAGCCCGAAAAGAATGCCGGGGAGGGTGATGAAGTTCGGAATCCGGCGGCTGCGCACATCGAACACCGCGCCGGTCAGGGCACAGGCGAGCGCAAGAGTCGGGTACAACCACTCAGAATGAAAATTCCCGATTGCCATAATCCCCTTTTCCTGCTCTGTGCTTTATCGGCACGCCAGGCCGGAGCGTTCATCACCCATGCTCCGGCAGCCGGTCAGGGGAAGTGACGACCAGCCGAGCCGATCAAGCTGCGGAAGACATGCGCGGTGCGGGAAGGAAGGGGTCGGGGAGGAGTTGCTCCGGGGCCGCTGCCGGTTGCATCGCGCCGCCGCATCTCCGGCCTGGTGTTGTCCCTCGCGGGGGCGGCCAGGAAATCCGCACGATGCTGCGTCGTCCTTCGGTTCATGGCCGCCGGCGGCGAACGGATGCCGGACAGCGACAGTGGAGGTCAGAACCACACCGACGGCAGACGATTTCCTGTTGGCGGACGAGGTTGGAGGGTCGCGGCCGGGGGCCGAGCAGCGATGGCCGCGACCAGTATGTCGTCCTCTACAGCAGTCCGGGAGGTACTTGTCGGAAACAAGACCGCCCGAACCTTTTCACCCAACCAGAGACCGGCAAGGAAAGAAACCGTCAGAACCGCAGTGATGGTTACAGGCTGTTGCCGATGGTGCCGAATTCGGTGGAAATCTTGGTGCTCAGGGAGTTCATCGCGACGATGGCACCCAGGGCGATGAGGGCAGCGATCAGAGCGTACTCGATCAGATCCTGGCCAGACTCATCGTTCAGCAGGTTGTTCAGAAGCCGTTTGGTCATTTCCATTTCCAGTTCTCCTTAAGATTTGTGCCGCACGGCCACCCATCGGAACTAACCCCCGGACCGCGCTGCTTGGTGGTGATTGTTGTCTCACAATGCTCCGGAGAGGCTCTCCATCGCAATGCCATTTAAGTGTTACCCTTTGCTACTTTTGTTCAAAACTTCCGGTGCCGTTCCCCGCACACCGAAAACTTATCCAGTCGAAGCCCGGTGTTACTGCAGACTGCCACTCCTGATGCCTCTGTCGGCCGCGATCGCGTCTTCATGAGCCCGCTTGCGCCGTGTCAAAAACCGTTTACCGGCTCAGAGCCCGCAGACTGTGCGGATGAGCCGCCGGATCTTCCCGAAAGCTCGGAGGTGTGTCGTTTCGGGTCACTGGGTCCCACTTCGGAGTTCTTCTGTCCAGCGACGTCAACGCAACGCATCCAGGCCATCTGTCTCCATCAGAAGTAATGCACATCCGGGCTCTCTCCTATGGCTCATCCGTACTAAGGTAGTGGCCCGTTGGTAGCAGGGCTGGGGGATGGGAGCCAAAGCTGCCGGGGGGGGATGGGCTCGGGCGAGCGAAGCGGCGAGATTATGACTGCGGTAACTTATGCCGCGGTCGCGGCTCAGCCACGCGAAGAAAAGCGGCCAGGTGCGCGGCGCAACCGTAGCCCTATGTTACGAGGCATTACTACAATCCCATCCAGCTACCACGAATGAGGCATTGAGACTTCCTGTAGCTGCACTAATCTAACCAGACAACTATCTTCACAGCGCTCGCTTATTCCACTCGCTCGCAGGCAGAAGAATCCAGGAGTAAGACCGCACCGCAGATTGAGCGGGCATCCGGGAAGAAAGTTGTCGAGGCCTGGCGATGAAAAGCACAGATCGTTGTTTCCCGTGTGAGAGCCGTTGCTCCGGCGCCCCTCGGCCCGGCGCGGAGTCGACCGAGCATGCCGTCCTGCACAGGCTGTGGCTGCGGTATCGCAGTGGCGCAGAGGATGGCCAGTCGCTGGTGGAATTCGGCATGGTAGTTCCGCTGCTGCTGCTGGTTCTGACCGGCATCTTCTCTTTCGGCATCATTTTCAATCAGTACGAGGTGCTGACCAACGCGACTAACTCGGCGGCTCGCTATTTTGCCGCCAGCCGCAACAACAGCTCGACCACCTCGGGCAACACGATGGCGCCCAACGGGGACGCCTGCGCCTATGTGGAGACGATTGTGCAGGGCGATGTGCCCAATCTCACCACCACCAGTCTGCAGTACACGATCAACTACACGGTAACTGCCACCAACACGAGCACCAAGCTGGCCAACGGTGCAGCTTCGCCAAGCTGTGGCAGCCTGGTGCTGACATCCGGGGATATCGTGACAGTGACGGTAACGTATCCGGTTACTGCCTCGTTGTACAGCTGGGCCGCGAAGAATCTGACGTTGTCGGCATCGAGCACCGAACTGGTGCAGTAGGTCCGGCAGGGCAGCAAGAGAGTTTGCAGTCGCAGTAAGAGTAAGTCCGCGCCGGCTTTCCCGATTCAAGGGCCCCAGGACAGGCCGGCATGACAATCAAGGAGATGTGCTATGTGGAATGCAATCCCCAGTAGCAGCCGTCGGACGGGTTCCGGTCTGGAAACCCTTTCCGGGAAGCGGTTCGCCGATCGCAGCGAACGCTCGATCCTGCGCTTTCTGCTCGCTGACGATGGCGGCCAGATCCTGCCGTGGGTCGCTGTGGCGACGGTGGTGCTGATCTGCACCTCGGCGCTGGTACTCGACATCGGCAACGCGATGGTGGCGCAGCGTCAATTGCAGGCATCGACCGATGCGGCGGCTCTGGCGGCGGCGCAGTCGATTTCCGGCACCAGCACCGCGTATCAGACGGCCGCAGCCAAATACAGCTCCGCCAGCGGCGACAAGAATGCTTATTCCGGTCTGACGGTCGGCTCTCCCACGGTTACAGCGCTGTGCCTGAAGACGGTCACCGGCTGGGGGATTGCGTGCTCGACGACGGGCGGCACGGTCACGGTTCCCAACGCGGTGCAGGTGACTGAGAAGGCGACGATCAACACGTTCTTCGCGGGCATCTTCGGCAAGCCGACGATCGCGCTGAGCGCGACGTCGACGGCAGCCAACGCGCGGCCGCTGCCGTATAACATCGCACTGATTGTGGACTCGACGCTCTCGATGAGCACGACCGACTCCAACTGCGGAGGCCTGACCCAGGAGAATTGCGCTTTGCAGGGGGTTCGCTCGCTGCTCACCGGCATTTCGACGAGTTACGATCACGTAGCGCTGTTCACCTTCCCGAATTTCGCCAACGGCAGCTCGCCGAAGGGCACGGTACTGTCGAGCGGATCGTTCGGCTGCACGACGTCGATTCCCAGCAGCTATGAGGGAATCTCGTACTACAACGGAACCTCAGCGGGCTATGGGTACACTCCGGTTCTGCAGGAGCCGAGCCGGGGCCAGACGCCGTCGTATCAGCCGCCGTGGACCGGGGTGGTGTGGGATATGCCGTATAGTTTCCCGCCCATTCCCACCGGTACATCGGGATACACGCCTCCGTCGGGCAATCTTGGGCCAACCTATGAGGTGGTTCCGTTCTCGGAGGATTACAACACCTCTTCTAACGGCACCGTGACCCTGAACAGCAGCTCCAACCTGGTGGCGGCAGCCGGCGGCGTGAGCGGATGCAGCGGCATCGCCCCGGGCAGTTACGACGGCGACTACGGCACCTACTATGCGGGAGCGCTCTATGCCGCACAGGCCGCGTTGCTCAAGGAGCAGACGACCCACACGAACTCCAGCAACGTGATCATCGTGCTCGGCGACGGGGATTCCAACTCGCCGCAGACGTCGAGCTCCTACGACTCAAAGAGCCCCGGGATCCCGACCAGCACAACCCTGGCGGAAACAACCTACGGATCGAAGACCGCGCTCAACACGTCGGCCTTCACCATGCCCTCGGGGTATTCGGTTGCCGGAAGCGGCAGCAGCTACCCATCCTATAACGGGGAGTGCGGGCAGGCAGTGGATGCGGCGCAGTATGCGGCCACCTATTCGAAGAACAACACGCTGATTTTCACCATTGCGTATGGAGCGCTGACCTCCGGCTGCTCCACCGACAAGAGTGTGAGCACCCACCAGAACATCAGTCCCTGCGAGGCACTGCAGGATATGGCGACCCAGGTTTCGGGTTACAGCATCTCGCCGTACTTCTACAGCGACTACACGGCCACGGGGGGCGACTCCGGGTGCCAGGCGAACAGCGATAACAGCGGGACCACGGCCATCAGCGATATTTACAGTGCGATCGCCGCCAAGCTGTCGGCGGCCAGGCTGATTCCCAACAACACGCCATAATCCGATTCTGCACCTCGGCCGGAGAGCCATCGGCTCTCCGGCCTTTTTTCTGCGCAGCAAGTTGCCGGCCCGGGCGCTCATCGGCCGGCCGGTGCAGTGTGGGGTGGAGTTGTGTCGCCGGGGGCCGGCAGCAGAGCTGCCCATAACTTACACATACCGGCTTCCTCCGTGATCGAATGACTGTCGTGCTCGACTTAGCCGGGTCGTGCTATCTCTGCAACTTCTATGTCAGTACCTTTGTACCGGATGGTCCTGAGAAAGTCGGCGCGACCTTCGCTCCGCGGAGCCAATAATATAGGTCGCGCACAGATGAGTCGCAGGTGTCGGCAATCGCCTCGCGGGCACAACCCCTTCGTTGATCTTCCTGAATGCGCACGGAAGCAGCCAGGCAGCTCGATCGAGGCGCAGGGTTCGCCCGGGATGGAGTCTATGAATCGCAAAGATCAAAAACTACTGCTGGTTGTGATGAGGGACGATCGCGGCCAGATTCTGCCGTGGGTGGTCGTGGCCACCATCGTCCTGCTGTGTACCTCAGCGCTGGTGCTCGATATTGGCCGGGCCATGGTGGCCCAGCGCCAATTGCAGTCAGCTACCGATGCAGCCGCGCTGGCGGCGGCACAGTCCATCTCCGGGACCAGCACGACGTATAAGACTGTCGGAGCCAACTTCGGCGCGGCGAGCGGCGAGAAAAATGCTTTCACCGGCCTGACCATAGGGACACCGTCGGTCGTTCCCTTGTGTCTCACGACGGTGAAGAACTGGGGCATTGCCTGTGCCGTGACCGGGGGCACCGTCGCCGTGCCGAATGCTGTTCAGGTCATGGAGACCGGCACCATCAGCACGCTTTTCGGCGGGATCTTCGGCAAATCCACGGTCACGCTCAGTGCAACTTCCACGGCGGCGAATGCGCGCCCCAGGCCGTATAACATCGCCCTGATCGTAGACTCGACCCTGTCCATGAGCACGGCCGACTCCAATTGCGGCGGCCTGACCCAGGAGAACTGTGCTTTGCAGGGTGTCCGGGCACTGCTGGGCGGCATTCAGACGAGCTACGACCACGTCGCTCTCTTCACGTTTCCGAACTTCGCCTACGGCAGTTCGCCGGCGGGAACGGTGATTCCCTCCACCGGCAAGTTCGCATGCACCACGGCGGTCCCCAGCAGCTATCAGGGGATCAGCTACTACAACGGAAGCTCCGCTGGCTACGGCTACACGCCGGTTCTGCAGGAGCCAAGCCGTGGTCAAAATCCCGACTATCAACCGCCATGGACCGGGATTACCTGGGATATGCCTTATAGCTTCCCGCCCATTCCCACCAGCACGGTGGGGTACAACCCTCCCTCCGGCAATCTGGGGCCGACCTATGAGGTTGTCCCCTTCTCCACGGACTACAACACCACCTCCGGCGGCACCACGAGTCTCAACGCCAGTTCAAACCTGGTGAGGGCCGCGGGCGGCGTCAGTGGATGCAGCGGCCTGGCCCCCGGCAGTTACGATGGCAACTACGGCACGTACTATGCAGGAGCCCTGTACGCCGCGCAGGCCGCGTTGCTCAAAGAGCAAACCACCCACGCCGACTCCAGCAACGTCATCATCGTCCTCGGCGACGGCGATTCCAACTCGCCACAGACGTCGAGTTCCTACGATTCGAAAAGCCCCGGAATTCCCACCTCGGCCACCCTGGCCGAAACGACCTATGGCTCGCAGACCGCGCTGAACACCAGTGCCTTCACCCTGCCGACAGGATATTCCGCAGCCGGCAGCGGCAGCAGCTACCCCTCCTATAACGGGGAGTGCGGACAGGCGGTGGATGCAGCGCAGTATGCCGCGGGTTATTCGTCCGGCGGAACGGCGAACAACACGCTGCTCTTCACGATTGCCTATGGTGCGCTGACCTCCGGTTGCTCCACGGACACCAGTGTCAGCACCCACAAGAACATTACTCCCTGCCAGGCGCTGCAGGACATGGCCACCCAGGTTCCGGGAAAAACTCCGTCGGATTACTTTTACAGCGACGTCAACTCCACCGGATCCGGCTGCCAGGCGAGCAGCGACAACAGCGGTCTGACGGCCATCAGCGATATCTACAACGCGATTGCCGCCAAGTTGTCCAGCGCGAGACTGATTCCCAACAATACGCCTTAAGTCGATCTGCACCTCGGCCGGAGAGACAGGTCATGCTCTCCGGCCTTTTTTCTGCCTGGGCTGTCCTCGGCTGGCCGGCGGCGGCGCATCCCGGGCATTCCGCCGGGCGGCTTGACAAGCCTTCTCGCCGCTCGGGACAATGACATCTTCGCGGTCCGCAGTGAGGTACGACGTACCTCTGTGCGGAATCGAAGAGATCTCTCCATGGCAAACGAAGATCGTTTTCGCGCAGACGGGAAGACCGCCCTGGTCACGGGCGCAGCCAGCGGCCTGGGCGCGGCGATCGCCATGGCGCTGGCCGACGTGGGCGCCGCGGTCGCCTGCCACGGCAATCGCCGTCCCGCCGAAGAGACCGCGCAGCGGATTCGCAGCACGGGCAATGAGGCGCAGAGCTTCTCTGCGGATCTGAGCCTTCCCGACGGCGCCGACCGTCTGTTTGCCGACGTATCCGCGGCCATGGGGCCGCCGCACATCCTGATCAAC
>JBAUGH010000252.1:0-9245 GCA_049679565.1 Acidobacteriaceae bacterium | reverse complement strand
GTGGATGGGCCTGCGCAGGCCCGATGTATTCAGCAAGCTGGCGGTGCTGTCGCCGTCGGTATGGTGGAATCACCGCTACATCGTGCGCTATGTGGACGACGTGGCCGCGGAGGCGCAGCCTCGGCCGCGCATCTGGCTGGACGCGGGCGAACGCGAGGGGCGGCGCACCCTGGCCGACGTAGAACTGCTGCATGCCCGGCTGCTGCGGCATGGATGGCAGGAAGGGGCCGAGCTGCACTTCGAGACGATTGCCGGCGGAACCCACGACGAGGCATCGTGGGCGGAGCGGGTGCGGCCCATGCTGCGCTTTCTGTTCCCCGCGCGGAGCGAGTGATGGCCGAAACCCCGATGGAGCTGATTCGCAAGCTGGAGGAAACAGCGGCAGCGCTGCGCGAGTTGGCCGTGAAGGTGCGAGGAGCGGCTCCCGCGGTGGCGGATGCGGAACTACGCCGCGAAATGCTGGAGAGCGCGGAAGGCCTGGAGCGGCGTGCGGAGCAAATGGCCGCGGCCATTGGGAACTGGAAGAGGCAGATTAACTGACCGGGGCTTCGCTCAGCGGCGTCGATGCGGCCGCTCCAGCCCGGCGTCGAGACGGAGTCCAGCCTGCAGGATCGTGGGGTTCAGGGCGCCGTGACGGTGCGCCGGGATCAGGCGCCGCGGCTCCGGACTCGCCCGGCGAATGCGCTTCGACGCGGTTGCGGCCCAGCAGCTTGGCCCGGTAAAGAGCCTTGTCGGCGCAGGAGACCAGGGTCTCGAGCGGCATATCGCGGGCGGCGTCGAGCGAGGCGATTCCGATGCTGAGGCTCACTCGGCTGTCTTCCACATCGTAAGCGTGCGCGCTGAAGAGGAAGCGGAGCTTCTCGGCCAGGACCGATGCCTGTTGTGGAGCCACGTCCGGGAGGAGCAGCGCGAACTCGTCTCCACCGAGCCGCGCGCAGTGACTGCCGGCGATGCCGGCCGCAAGGCTTTCCAGTTTTCCCGCCAGAGTCATGAGCACTTTGTCGCCGTGAGGATGACCGTGACGATCGTTGGCCTGCTTGAAGCAGTCGACATCCATCAGCAGCAGGGAGAGGCATTTGCCGCCGGCGAGGGTGTGCAGGCGGTGGTAGGCGCCGGCCAGCGAGCGCCGATTGCCGATGCCGGTGAGGGGATCGCGAACGGCCAGCCCTTCAAGCTGCTCATTGCGGGTCTGCAGCAGGGCCTTGTCGTGCATGGCCTGGGACTGCAGCAAAACCGTGCGCACCACATAGCAGACCAGCGAGACGGAGATGGCGACAGCCGCCAGCGTCGCGGAGATCTGCAACAGGAAGAGGCCGAGCATCAGGTTGACCAGCGCGAGGAACGAGGGCATCAGGCTGCGCACGGCAACGCTGGGCGTGCGCAGAGGCGCTGTGTCCACCGCTCTCCTCTCCGCCCTGGGTCTGGAGTAGAGCAGGGAGAGCGCAAAGGCGGCGAGCAGCACGAATCCAGGAACATCCCACAGGCTGCAGTTGGTGTAATGCAGCCAGGCGTAAGAGACCTGGTCGGAGAGGAAGAAGCTGACCAGGCGAAGGCCGAAGAACCAGGAGAGGGTGCGGAGGAAGCTGAGCTCGGCGCGCGAGGCGGCTCCGAGGCAGGCCACCAGCGCGACCAGAAAGAGAAAGAGAGCGACGAACTGGCCGACGATCAGGTGGTGGATGGTGAAGTGATCGTGACTGGCGGGCGAGTACACGAGGCAAAAGCGCAGCACCGCGAAGAGCAGCGCCTGGAGCATATCCACCAGCACGATGGATCGCGCCACGCCGGCAAAGAACAACACAGTGGCCAGCATGTACAGAGCTTCGCTGGCGTTGAAGCAGGCGGTCTGCAGGAGCCTCGCGGGGTCCGCGTGCAGGACGCCCTGGGTGAAAGAGGGGGCATAGCCGACGGATGCGGCGAGCGCGGCAGCGGCGATGAGGGACCAGCGAATCCGCAGCGCGCCCTGGGCAGAACGCGCGCGCGTCCAGAAGGCCCAGGCGCAGACCGCCATCACAAGCGTGAAACACAGATAGCCGATACCCGCGGCGGCCACGGTATTGGCGCCGGCGACGGCCGCGTGGGTGGCGCAGATCACGACGGCTGCCACGGTGGCCAAAGCCAGCGTCAGCGGCCGCAGGCGACGGTCTGACGCTTGCCGCCGGGCGGGCGCGACAGAGAGTCCGGCGATTGCGGGTTGGGCCGGGTTCGATCCGAGCGAATCGTTCATAGACGAATTGCGGGGTTCTATGGAGATCGAGGCCCGGAACCAACCGAACCCATGGGGAAAGAGATCGTTTCGAGTCACTTTACCGTAAAGAACGGAAGAGGAAAGTAGCACGAAAGAAGTATCGCGGTATGGCTCGGGAGCCACGCCCGTGCGGTTGCGGGGGAGCCGCGGCGGCGGAGGTGTGCGTTGAGGCAAGCGGAGCAGAGCGCGGAGCGCATGTTCCGGTTCGGAGGCTTGTCGTCAGAGTGACGGCTGCATCCCGGTCGTCGCCGCCGCTTTGCCGCTGATGGAGTAGAGCGTGAGCAGCATCTGGAATCCCATGAAGACGGCATACACGGCGATCGCGACCAGGACTTCCCGGTCGTCCTCGGCGAGGATCGCAACGGCAGCCAGCAGGCCGCTGAACAGCAGGGCGATGCCGGCCAGCACCCGGATGACCGCCCGGGCCTGTCTTGTTCCCACCCAGTGTCGCGCGAGATGGACTTTGGCGATGCAGAGCACCAGGGAATACACCGCGAATAAGCAGCAAGCCGTGCGGATAGTCATGGGTCCAACCAGAATCACCACCGCGCCGGCTGCGGCGGCAATCGCGCTTCCGATCAGAATCCGTCGCAGATGCGGCGCATGACGGGAGTCGAGCCCGACGCTGCTCAGAACGTCCGTGATCGCAATGAAGAGCAGCGATCCAGCGATCAGCAGAACAGAGAGGATGCACCCCAGCAAAGTGAACAGCGACAGGGTCATGGCCGCCCGCAGATACAGCAGCACGAGGCCAACCACCACCATCGCAACTCCCTGAGCGATCATGAGCCCTCTGCGTGTGCTGTCCTTCATGGCTTGCCTCCGGGCGAGGCTTCGGCAGGAAGTGCGACTTTTCGCGCGCGGGCCAGAGTCCAGCCGATGGCGGCGTCCAGCTCCGCGTTGCTGACATCTTCGACCACGATGGCGCCGCCAATGCCTTTGGGCAGGATGAAGCGGCGGGTTCCCCCGCGGTTCTTCTTGTCGCGGCCCGAGGCGGCGAGCAGCTTTGCCGCGGTGGCGCGGAAGGGCGGCAGCGGTCCCCAGGCGAGGATGGTCTGCTCGATGCGCTCCGCCTGGTCCTGCGCGACCGTGTTGCGGGCGGCCGCGATGTGCAGCGCGGCCAGCATGCCCCAGCCGACGGCTTCGCCGTGCAGCAGGCGGCGGTATCCGGTGGCCGCTTCGATGGCGTGGCCCAGCGTGTGGCCGTAGTTGAGGATCATGCGCAGCCCCGACTCCCGCTCATCGAGCCCCACGACTTCCGCCTTCATGCGGATGGAGGCGGCGATGACTTTTTCGAGCGCGGCCGGATCACGGCGCAGGATCGCGTCGGCGTTCTTCTCCATGAAGCGAAAGAGCGCCGCGTCGCGGATGATGCCGGCTTTGACGCTTTCCATCAGGCCTGCGCGCAACTCGCGGTCCGGCAGAGTTTGCAGCACGTCGATGTCTGCGAAGACTGCGCGCGGATGGTGGAAGCTGCCGATCAGGTTCTTGCCGGCGGCGAGGTTGACCCCGGTCTTGCCCCCGACCGACGAATCCACCTGGGCGAGAAACGTGGTGGGGACCTGCAGGTAGTCGATGCCGCGCATGTAGATGGCGGCGAGGAAGCCGCCCGCGTCGCCGACGATGCCGCCGCCCAAAGCGATCAGCAGCGAGGAGCGGTCGGCTCCTGCGTGGGCCAGCTGGTCGGCCAGCTTCTCAACTTCGGAGAGGCGTTTGAAGCGCTCGCCCGCGGGCAGGAAGAGCACCGTTGGCTGCTGATCTTTGGGGAAGGCTGCGAGGAACTCTTTCCCCCACAGCGCCCAGATTTCCGGAGACGTCAGAACGAAGACGCGCCCGGCCCATTTCCTGGCCTCGCGCGCGATCGCCGGGAAGAGGTTTCTTCCAATGTGGACGGGGTAAGTGGCGGAGGCGGTCTTAACCTGGACTTTCATCGTCAACTTCAAGGTTACAGGTTGCCGGGACCGTGCACGGTCCCCGCTACAGGTACGCGATCGGCTACCTGATGCCGATCACCATCGAATTCGGGCCGGTGAGGTGTTCGACGCGGGTTTCGCGGAAGCCGGCGTCGCGCATCCATCCCTGGCAGTCGGCGCCGGTAAAGTCGAATCCGCCGGGGGTTTCGACCAGCATGTTGAGGCTCGACATCAGGCCGAAGGCGTTTTTCGAGCGGTCGTCGTCGATGATGGCTTCGTAGACGATGTAGGTGCCGCCCTGGGGCAGAGCTTCGTATGCCTTGGCGACCAGCATGCGCTTGGTTTCGAGGTCCCAGTCGTGCAGGATGTGGCCCATGACGACAACGTCGGCTTTGGGCAGCGGTTCCTCGAAGAAACTGCCTGCGGTGAAGCGCAGGCGGGCGGAGAGGCCGAGGGTCTCCACGTACTCCTCGAAGATGGGGCCGACTTCGGGGAGATCGAAGCCGGTGCCGCTCAGATGCGCATGAGCGAGGGCGATCTGCGAGGCGGTGTCGCCCTGGGCGGTGCCCACGTCAACGTACGACTTGTACTTCGACCAGGGGAATTGGGCGGCGATGGCGATCGCCGCGCCGCGGCTGATGCCGGACATGGCGGCGAGGAATTGCCTGAGGCGGGCGGGATCGGCGTAGAGTGCCTCGAACATCGGCGTGTCGCCGGTGCGGGCTTCGTTCTGCGGCTTGCCGGTGCGCAGCGCTTCGGTCAGATGCCCCCAGAAGGGATAGAGGCGATGGTTGGCCATCTCCAGAATGCCGCCGACATAGGAAGGCTTTTTGCGGTCGAGGAAGAGATCGGTGGCCGGGGTGTTGGCGTAGGCGCCATTCTGCCGCGCCAGAAAGCCGAGGGCGACGAGGGTGTCGAGGAAGTCATGCGCGGCGCGGGGATGCAGGCCGAGCCGCCCCTGCAACCCGTCCAGGGTTTCCGGGCCGTGGGCGAGCTCGGTGAAGACGCCCATTTCGATGGCGCTGAGCAGAACTTTCGCAGGCCAAAAGGCAAGGCCGGTTTGAAGGATGTGTTCCGGTGTGATGGGCTCGGTCATAACGTTCTCCTGAAAAATGTGCGACGCCGGTGACTGTGGGGACAGAAACACGGTGGGCTTGCCGGGGAAGCAGGCAGAAGTGTCCGGGGAGAGAACGGGCGCTGGGGTGTCGAGCCATTATGCCGGAAGCGGGGGCGGAGGGTCGAGGGGGCACAGCGTCCAGGGCAGCTAATCGGCTTCCAGAGCCACCAGCCTGCTGTTCACGTTGTTCCTGTGCGTCTCGATGTCCAGAGGGAAATGCATGCGGCACGCTTCGGGAAGATCGTTGAGCAGGTCCGCGTACTCTCCGATCGAACAACCGGGGAAAGCGGTCATTCCGGCGGCGTCGGCCAATCGGCAGCTCATCCTGATCAGTTCCGGCAGGCTCCACGCGTCGAGGCGGGGACCGTGGTGATGGCCGGCAAACAGCGCGGAGGGCAATTCCCAGTCGCGGATGAGCAGGTTGCTGAGAGCGCAATGGTCGGCTCCGAACAGGCCGCTTTCCAGCTCCAGAATGCTGGCCGGCGACCCGCAATGGGAGTTGAGCAGATCGGCATAGGCCCTGGGCCAGGCCACCATGAGCCCCAGCCGTCCAATGTCATGCAGAACGCCCGCGGTGTAAGCGATGTCGGGGTCCATCTGACTGTGCCGCGCCAGTTCTTCCGCCACGAGGGCCGTGGCAACGCTGTGACGCCATAAGGCTCGGGCGATGGGCATGTGGAGCGATTTGCCGAGAAAGGCCCTGACGCCGACGGTGAGACAGAGGCCCTGAAGGCGTCGTGTCCCGAGTGCGGCGACGGCCTGGCGGGCGCTGGCGATGGGTTCGCGGCGCGCGTAGGTCCATCCGTTGGCCACGGTCAGAACCTCGGTGGAGAAAGCCGGGTCCGACTCGATCAGGCTGGCCAGCCGGCCCATGTGAACATCTTCCCGCTCCGAAAGCCTCATGACCTTGAGCGCAATGCTGGGAAAGGGGCGGAGCCTCAGGTCCATCCATGGTATGGCGGCAACGTTATTGGGCGGACATTGAGCGGACAACCGAGTCTCCTCGCAGGGCAGGGCCTGTCGTTCGCGCAGGGAAACAGAAGCGCGCGTTGTCTCTATCGGCAGTTTGGCGGGAAAGATTCTGTTTCCCCGATTGCCGAACGACGGCCGCGGGGCGGCATCGGGCGATGAATCGCGTATTTTTTCTTGGTTCCTCCCTGGGGCGGGCTCCTGAAGCCGCTCCCACACGGTTTGGGAGGGGGCGCGCCTAGTACTTCGCCAGGTCAGCGATAGCCCTGAAGATTCCTTCCGGTTGCGGCAGGATGGCGTCCTCGAGGACCGGCTGGTAGGCGACGAAGGTGTCCATCGCGCCGATGCGGCGGACCGGGGCGTCGAGCGAGTCGAAGAGCTCTTCTCCGATGCGGGCGGCGATCTCGGCTCCGTAGCCCCAGCTCAGCATGTCTTCGTGCGCGACGATCACGCGGCTGGTTTTTGCGACCGAGGTTGCGATCGCTTCCCAGTCGTAGGGATTGAGGGTGCGGAGGTCGAGGATTTCCGTCTCGATGTTCAGCTCGCGCGCGGCGCGGTTGGCGGCCTGGAGCGCGCGAGGGACGATGGCTCCATAGGTGATGAGCGTGAGGTGATGGCCCGGGCGCACGATGCTGGCTTTGCCGAAAGGAATGGCATAGTCGGGGCCGGGATAGGGCGCGCGGCCGTAGCTCTCCCGGTAGAGCCGCTTGTGCTCGAAGAACATCACCGGGTCGTCGCAGCGGAGCGCCGTGCGCAGCAGTCCGTTGGCGTCGAGCGCGTTCGAGGGGAAGACGATGCGCATGCCGGGCGTGTGCGTGAAGAGGCTTTCGCCCGACTGCGAGTGATAGATGGCTCCGCCGGTGAGATAGCCGCCGATGGGAACGCGGATGACGGCGGGCGCGGAGAAGGCTCCGGCGGAGCGCCAGCGGATGAGGGGCAGCTCGTTGCGGAGCTGGTGCATGGCGGGCCAGATGTAGTCGAAGAACTGGATTTCGGCGACCGGCTTGAGGCCGCGGATGCCCATGCCGACGGCGCGTCCGACAATGGCGGCTTCGGCTAAGGCGGCGTTGAAGACGCGGTTGGATCCGAATTCGCACTGCAGGCCGGCGGTGAGCTTGAAGACTCCACCCTTGCCTTTGACCTGCTTCTCGGCGAGGTATTCTTCGCGGGAGCAGTCGGCGACGTCTTCGCCGAAGACGACGATGCGCGGGTCGCGGCGCATTTCGTCGTGGAGGCAGGCGTTGATGAGGTCGGCCATGGTGCGGGGCGCGCCTTCGGGAGCGGGCTCGGTCTGGAGCTCGGCGCGGGTAGGGTCGTAGTCCTCGGAGTAGCGGTGACGCAGGATGGCGGCGGCCGTTGCTTCGGTCAGGGGGGCGTGGAGCGCGCGCTCGGCGGCGGCGCGGACTTCGTCCTCGGCCTGCTTCTCGATGCGGTCGATGCCCTCGGCGTCGAGGATGCCCTCGCGGAGGAGGAACATCTGGAAGTTGTGGATGGGGTCGCGCAGGGCCTCGGCTTCGCGCTCGCTCTCAGGGCGATAAAGGCGGGCATCGTCGGAGTGAGAGTGCGCGTAGGGCCGGATGACGTGGCCGTGCACCAGCGCGGGGCCCTTGCGGGCGCGGCAATACGCGACGGCTTCTTCAAAAGCGTGCAGGCAGGCAATGGGGTCGGTGCCGTCGATTTCGGCGATATGGAGGCCGGGGAAGTTTCTCAGCAGGTGCGAGACATTGCCGCCGGGGGTGTTGACCTCGACCGGGACGGAGATGGCGTAGCCGTTGTCTTCGATAACGAAGAGGACGGGGAGCCTGCGATTGGAGGCGATGGAGACGGATTCCCAGAATTCGCCTTCGCTGGTGGCGCCGTCGCCGATGGAGACGTAGACGACCTCGTCGCCGTGGAAGGAGGCAGGATGGAACTGGCGGTAGTCGACGGAGTCGGGCGGCGCGGCTTCGGCAGCTTCGGGATGGGCGGCGAAGTAGAGCGCGGCTTCAGCGCAGCCGACGGCCTGGAGGCACTGGGTCGCGGTCGAAGAGGACGGCGTAACGATGTGCAGCCTGGGGTCGGTCCAGTGGGAGGGCATCTGGCGGCCGCCGCTGGCCAGGTCGGTGGCCGAGCCGACGGCCTGGAGGAAATGCTGTTCGGGGGTGGCGCCGAGGGCGAGCGAGAGGCCGCGGTCGCGGTAGTAGGGGAAGAACCAGTCGTAGCCGGGACGGAGCGAGAGGCCGGCGGTGACGAGCAGGGCTTCATGGCCGGCGCCGGAGATCTGGAAGAAGACCTTCTGCTGATTCTTGAGGATGATCTCGCGGTCGTCGGTGGCCCGGGAGAGCACCATGAGGCGGTAGATCTCGATGAGGGTCTCGCGAGGAACAGCGGCGCTGCCGTTGCGGGAGGGCGCATCGGCGGGATTGCTGGAAATTGCAGAGCCTGAAACAGGAGAAGCTGGGAGTGCAGTACGGGCCATCCGGACCCCTCGTTGGGTAATTAGATGATGGTCTCCATCAGTTTAAAGCGCGGAGGAGCGAAAGCCTGGAGAAAATGCGCTCGAAGCCGGGTCGACGGAAGATTGTATCGCAGGGAACAGGGTGCAGGGTACAGGGGAAGAGCCAGCGAAAACCCGGCGGGGAGGGTCGGCAAAAACCAGGAGGGGCTGAGCGCTGTCTTATTCGCCGTCGCGCATTTTGTCTTTGACGGATTTGGCGAGCTTCTCGATTTCGGTGGCGTAGTTGACGACGTCGAGAGAGAGCTCGTTTTTGTTGCTCTTGTCGACCGCGTCCTTGAGCTGTTTGGCCAGGTCGACCAGCTGTTGGGTGTCGTCGACGATTTGTTTCTGGCGGGCCGCGTTGCGCTCGCGGACCATGGCGTGCATCATATGCGCGCGGGAGGGATCGGACGCGGCGCCGGGGCCGGTGGAGAAAGGCGTGTTGACGGAGTTGCCGGGAGTGGCGGGGGAATCGATAGGCGGCAGGGTCTCCTGGGACGGCACCTTCTGCGCGCGGGCGGAGAC
>JBAUGH010000251.1:0-1778 GCA_049679565.1 Acidobacteriaceae bacterium | reverse complement strand
GCGCCAGGTTGTCGAACTCCGTCCCCATCTTCTGGCTCGCCAGCGAAGACCACGACCTCGCCGAAGCCGATCACGTCACCCTCCCCACCCGTCACGCGCTCCAGACTCTGAAGCTGAATCACGAGGCCCTGCAGGCCGCCCAGCCCGTCGGCAATCTGCCCCTCGGCCCCGGCATCGCCACCCTCCTCGATCGCGCCGCCGAGCTCATCGGGGGCACTCCCGAATTCGATCTCCTCTCCGCCTGTTACACCCCCGACGCCACCTTCGCCTCTGCCTTCGCCCGCTTCCTCTCCGCCGTCTTCGCCGATCACGGCCTCGTCGTCATCGACGCTTCCACCCGCGCATTTCACGCCCTCGGCGCCCCTGTCCTCCGTCACGCCATCGAGCACGCCGCCGAACTCGAGTCCGCCCTCCACAACCGCGACAAGCTCCTCGCCGAGCGCGGCTACCACTCCCAGGTCCTCGTCGCCCCCGGTTCCAGCCTGCTTTTCCTGCTTGACGAAGAAACCAGCGCCCGCACCCCCCTCCGCCACAAAAACGGCAGCTGGCTGGCGGGGAAAACCTCATACTCGACAGACGAGCTCCTCCGCATCCTCGATACCGCGCCCGAGCGCCTCAGCCCCAACGCCCTCCTCCGCCCCGTCTTTCAGGATTACCTGCTCCCCACCCAGGCCATCGTCGGAGGACCCGCCGAGATCGCCTACTACGCCCAGGACCAGGTCCTCTACCAGGCCATCCTCGGCCGCACCACCCCCGTGCTCCCGCGCCTTTCCGCCACCCTCATCGAACCGGCCGTCGCAAAGATCCTCGACCAATACCAGCTCTCGCTCGAAGACATTCTCGCCGCCCATCCCGACGAGCTGGCCCACCGCCTCGGCGCGCGCTCCCTGCCCGTCGAAGGCAAGCTCAAACTCGCCGCCGCCGGCAACGCCCTCGATGCCGAAATTGACGCCCTCCTCGCCTGGTGCGAATCCCTCGACCCCTCGCTCGCCCGCTCCGCCCAGGTCTCAGCGTCCAAAATGCGCTATCAGATGAACCGCCTCCGCCGCCTCGCCGCCAGCTATCAGCTCCAGCGCGATGCCGGCATCCGCCGCCACGTCGACGCGCTTTCCTTCAACTTATTCCCCGACCGCCACCCGCAGGAGCGCACCATCGGCGGCGTCGCCTACTTATCCCGCTACGGAACCCCGCTGTTAGCGACGCTGGTAGACCAGGCCACCCCCGACTGCCCCGGACACAAAGCCATCTGGCTCTGACCGTACGCGTGGCCGGTAAGCTCGGGTCCAACCAATTCTGCTTGGAAGAAAATGTCCGGCGCCGACAAGCTCACCGAAGCCAAAATCGCTTAGGTCCGCGCGCCGCCCAAAAAGCTGCTCCCCCTGAATCCATCCCCCACCGCCAGCACGCTGCACGCTGTCCCTACACCGCCCGCGCCACCCACTCCTCCCGACTCTCCACCGCGGGCTCCGCCACCGCTTCCACCACCCCATACACGCCCACAATCTTCCCCAACGCGTCGAACCGCGCCGACCCCCGCGAGCGCATCGGCAGCCATGCTCCATCCGGCCGCCGCACCCGGAAGCGCACATCGATCGGCTCGCCCGTCCGCAGGCAATGCCGAATCGCCCCATTGGCCGGCCCAACGTCATCCGGATGCACCATCTTCAGCCATCCCCGCCCCACCGCGTCCGCCAGCGGCTGACCCGTGATTTCCTCCCACCGCGAGCTGGCCTCAATCACCTCGCCCCGCTCGTTCAGCACCCACGGCACGTGCGGCC
>JBAUGH010000250.1:0-5042 GCA_049679565.1 Acidobacteriaceae bacterium | reverse complement strand
CCTTTCCTGCTTCTCCCCAAGCCAAACCTCGCCGTCCGCGACGCCCCAGGCCCCTCCCAAATCAAAGCCGCCCAGGGGTCCTGTCGATGCCCATGGCAACCCCATCCCCCTCGAGCGCCGTCAGCCTACCCGCATTCTCGGTTTTATGCCGAACTTCCGCACCGTCTCCGGCGGAGCTCAGCCCCCTCGCGCCAGCTTCCGATACAACTTTGTCGTCGCCACCCATCAGGCGACCGATTATTCGTCCTTCATCTTCCTTGGTCTTACCTCCCTCACCGCCGAGGCGACCAACGAGCACACCGCCCTCGGCAAAGGCATCGAAGGATTCGGCCAGTACACCTGGCGCGGGTTCCTCGACAAGACCGACAACACCTATCTCTCCGCCTGGCTGCTGCCGTCGATCCTCCACGAAGACACTCGCTACTACGCCCTCGGCGCCGGCCACAGCATCGCCATTCGAGGCCTCTATGTCATCAGCCAGCAGGCCGTCGCCCGCACCTACGGCGGAAGGCGAACCCCCAACCTCGCCGGTCTCGGCGGCAAGGCCATTACCCAGTACGTTTCCCGCTATTACTACCCGCCCAGCGCCGCCACCTTCGGCGTTCTCGCCACCAAGTTTGGCTATTCCGTGATGCGCGATGTCGCCTTCTCTTCAGTCCGCGAATTCTATCCCGATCTGGCTGCCCACTACGTCCACAAGCATCGGGAAAAGCAAGCCCAGGTGGCCGCAAAGCGCGCCGCAGCAGCCAGAACTTCCGCACCCTGACGCCACAACAGGACCGGCTCGCCGCCCGCGCTCACAAACCCGCGCGGATCTCGCCGCGCTCCGCACGCCCGCCAAAATTAAGCTGGCAAATGAGCCCTGAACGCTGCCTCAGTGCGGTCCAAACAGCCCTTTCAGCACGGTCCCGGCATTCGGCTTTTTGCCCGAACCGTTCTGCCCCAGCATCTTTGCCAGATTCGCCCGGATCACCGGATTCGACGTCGTCCCCGTAATCGTCAGCGGAATCCCGCTGCTTACCGCGGAGTGCAGCAGCCCGCCGGCAATCCCCCCCAGCGCCCCGGCTGCGGCGTTCGCCATCGCCCCCGCCTGGCTCGAGTTGTCCAGCTTCGCCGTCAGCTGGAAATTCAGCTCGCCCGCCGCCGTCACTGTGCCCTGCCCCGTCGCCGTGCCAATCGCCGGCAGAGTTGCGTCGATGTTCGTCAGCGTCGTCTGCGGCACCGTCGAATCCACTTCCGCCTTCAGCACCTGGATCTTCGTCGCGTTCCCTGCGCTGTTGAGCAGCTTCAGTCCCTGCATCTTCTGCGCCAGGTCGAACCCCGCCAGTTGGGTATTGTCCACCTCCACCGGCCCCTTGATCTCCGGAGCCTTCGCCGTTCCGGTGATGGCCAGCTGCGCCGTCAGCGTTCCTCCCTCGAGGCGCGATCCGCTCGGCAGCCGAATCCCCACCGCCGGCAGCAGGTTCTCCACCGCATCCACCGGCATTTGTGGCGCCGACACCTGCAGATTCAGCGTCACCTCCCCGCCCGCCGTCTGGTAGGTCCCGCTCACATGCGCGGCCGCCGCGCCGGTGTGAACCGTGATGTCCTGAATCTGCCCCTGCTGCGTCTGCAAATTGCTGTTCACCGTGTAATCCAGATTCACCGGCTGTGCCGCCGGCGTCCCTCCCCGCGACAGCAGCAGATGCGTCGCCGTGATCTTTCCCGAGCTGGTCACCGTCTTCCCGTTCGACTGCGCCTGGGCCTCGACATCCGCAACCATCCCCACCCCTTCGCTCGCCGGCAGCGCGCCCGCGGCTACCGGATCGAAATGCGATACCGTCAGCTTTGCCTGAAACGGCGTGTCCACCGCATTCTGTTGATTCAGCGGTCCCGCATTCCCGTTCAGATCCACCGACCCGCCCCCGGGCAGTTTCGCCGACACCGTAAATGGCATCGCCTGCGTCAGCGACACGTTCCCCACCGTCACGTTCACATCGCTGTAGACGAACGGCTTCCCCGTGGCCGGCACCGAAGACACCGCTACGCTCCCATTGCTGATCTCAAACTTCCCTACCGTCACCTGCGGCGCGCCGCCCGTCGCTGTCCCGCTCGTGCTTCCGGCGCCGCGCCCCAGGCTCGAATAGTTCCAGCTCCCGTTCTCTCCCGAGATCAGGTGGATCTGTGGCGCATCCGCCACGAACTTCGTTACGTCGAGCCGGTGATGGAACAGGAAATCCCCCACCCCCACGCCCACGTGCAGCGACTTCGCCTGTAGGAAAGGCTCCTTGCTGAACGCCGGATCGTCGGCCACCGTCAGGTTATCGGCCACCACGCTGCCGCTCCACAGTGAAAAGCTCAGGTGCCCCAGCGTCACCTTCCGCCCCAGCGCGCTCGAAAGCTCGCTCTCCAGTTCCGGCCGAAACGCATCGGCGTTCACAAACAGCGGCACGATAACAATCAGCAGAATCACCGCCGCCACCACCCCAATTGCGATCTTCACTCCCCGTCGTTGCATCGCGTTCCCTCTCTCAAGAACGTTGGATGTCGGATTCCGTCCGCCGTTCCTTCCTTCCGAACCATGTCCCCCCGCGGGTCACTGTCCATGCTCCACCGCGGTCCGCGTCGCCGCCAGCACCGCCGACAGCGTTCCCCGCGGAATGCTCTTCAGCAGCGGATCGATCAGCCACGCGATCCACCCCGGCACCCCGCGGCTCAGCCCGATCGACTCCAGCTGCATGTAAACGCCCCCATCCCGCTCCTCGAACCGCCAGAAATCGCACAGCCGCCAGAGAAAGCCGTCACCGTCGTCCGGCGCCAGCTCATGCCCATTCGGCTGGTCCACATCGGCCACCTGCGCCAGCCGCGTCGCGTAGGAGCGGTCCATCACCCGGTTCGCCCCGATCCGCTCGAAATGCACATCGAACTCCGCGTCGATCGCCACCGTAATCAGCGTCTTCTTGTAGAGCTGCATTGCAATTTTGAAATCGTCGCCGTTGCGGCTCACCAGCCGCGAATTCCGGATCTCCGGCCGGAAGTACTCCTGGTAGCGATCGTAGTTCTGCACCACCGCCAGCGTCTTTTTGAGTGTGGTATTCGGGAGGAACAGCACGCCCTGCCAGTCGTGAATCAGCCCGTGCGGAGCGGGAATCGCATGGCCTTCCTCGACCGCATCCACCTGTTCCACCAGCACCGCGCCCTGGCCCAGTTGCGCATAGGCCTCGCGGCGCCGCTCCTCCGGCCATCCGTCGACGAACAGGAACGGCCCGTCCCGCAGTTCCCCCGCGATCCGCTTCTCCGAAGCCGCCAGATAGCGGCCGTAGGCCGCCGCCGTCTCCTTCTTCAGCTCCGCAGCCTGCGCCGGCGCCGCTGCTGCGCATACAAGGATCGCCGCCAGAAGAACCCACCCCGCCGTGCTGGCTCGCGTCCTGTCCAGTCCCGGTTCCTGCAGAGAAGGCATTGTAGCGGGCGCTTCGCCTGCCTGCCCGCGACCTCCTTTCGCCCCGCCCGGAGGCCCCGTGCTACAATGATTTCACGCTCAGTTGTTTGGTCGTGAGCCGCTCTCGCCTTCATCCGCAAGATCGCCCTCCCGTAATCTTCCCAAGCCCCTCAGCGGAATGGCCGTGTGCCTTGTGTTGGCGCCGGACCAGGTTGTCAGCCGCCTTCGAGATTCATGTCGGGCCGCTTTTCAGCCGAAAACGCATGTGTGAGGCAAGCTCGATCGGCGTTTCGTAAGCGCCCCCCGGTTTTCCCTGCATAAGAAGAACGACCGTTCCCCTGTCGCTCCGCCTTGTTGGCGAGCCGCGGTCGAGGAACATAACGACTCCGGCCCCTTTGGCCGGGTCCACGGATGAGAGGGACGCAGTCAGTCCCCAGGGTGGATCCGCCGGGCGCGCCGCAGCACAGGAACCGCTTGAAACAGTTTTCTGAACTCAACCTTTCGCCGGCTCTGCAGCAACAGCTGGCCAACGCCAATTTCATCACCCCCACCCCCGTGCAGGCAGGAGCCATCCCGCCCGCCCTTGAAGGCCGCGACGTCCTCGCCACCGCCCAAACCGGCACCGGCAAGACCCTCAGCTTTCTCATTCCCCTCATCGAGCGCATGCCCGCAGTTCGGGATAAGTCCCTGAAAGGCGCCACCGCCCTGGTCATGCTCCCCACGCGCGAGCTGGCCATGCAGGTCCTCGAAGCCTGGCGGCAGCTCACTCGCAACCCCGGCGCAGCAGCCCTCGTCTGCGGAGGACTCGCTGAAGGTCCGCAGATCGATGCCGTCCGCCGCGGCGCCCAGCTTATCGTGGCCACGCCCGGACGCCTCGAAGACTATCTCCAGCGGAAGCTGATCAGCCTGAGCGGCGTTAAGATCGTCGTCCTCGACGAAGTCGACCGCATGCTGGACATGGGCTTCCAGCCTTCGATCCGCCGCATCGCCGCGGCTCTGCCCCGCGAACGGCAGACGCTCTGCTACTCCGCGACCCTCAGTCCCGAGATTCGTGAAGTCGCCCGCGATTACCTGAAGGATCCGGTGCGCGTCGAGATCGGCTCGGTCCTCAAGCCGTCGCCGAACGTCGAGCTCCAGTCCTTCGAGGTGCCGTCGGAAAAGAAGCAGGAGCTCCTCGAGCACCTGCTCGGCTCGCACGACGGCAGCTTCCTCGTCTTCGTGCGCACCAAGCACGGCGCCGACCGCGTTGCCCGGCGTCTCAAGCGCTCCGGCCACTCGGCCACCCCCATCCACGGCGATCGCTCCCAGTCGCAGCGCAACGCCGCGCTGCGCAGCTTTGCCCAGGGGCATCATCGCGTGCTGGTCGCCACCGACGTCGCCGCGCGCGGCATCGACGTCGCCGACGTTGCCCATGTCGTGAACTTCGACATGCCCAAGGAAGCCGAGGACTTCGTGCACCGCGTCGGCCGCACCGGCCGTGCGTCCAGCCACGGCATGGCTTCCACCTTCGTCATGCCCGACGAAGTCTCCACGCTGCATAAAATGGAACGGAAGCTGGCCATCAAGACCCGCAAGTTCCGCGTTCGCGCCACCAGCTCGCACGCCCGAACCGCCTGACCCCAGG
>JBAUGH010000249.1:0-18814 GCA_049679565.1 Acidobacteriaceae bacterium | reverse complement strand
CTGCACAGGATTGCCGCTCATTCTACCAACTCCATGTTGGGTGGCAGAGCGGTGTCGCGGCTCCTATAATCGGCGCTCGTATGCGATGGGTGAGGGTAGCCGCGAGTCTCGCGATGGTCTGGGGAAGCGCGGCGGGGTATGCGCAGACGGCGAATGCCTACCAGCAGGCGCAGGCGGCTTTTGCCGCGCATCGCTACGCGGAGGCTGCGCCGTTGTTCGCAAAAGCGGAGGCGGAGAATCCCGGGGCAAGCGACGCTCTGCTGATGGAAGGGAAATCGCTGACGAATCTGGAGCAGTTTGCGCGGGCCGAGGCGGCGCTGCGGACGTACGCGAGCCGGCATCCGGATTCTTCGGACGCGCTCTACATGCTGGGGTTTGTGCTGAATCGCGAAGACAAGCCGGCAGATTCTCTGAACGCGTACACGCGGGCGGCGAAGCTGACGACGCCGCAGTCGGACGATCTGAAAGTGGTGGCGCTGGACTACGTGCTGTTGAACGACTACGACGATGCGATCCGGTGGATGAAACAGGCAGTGGCTTTCGATCCAAAGAATGAGCAGGCGTGGTATGGGCTGGGGCGGTGCCTGTATTCGCAGAGTGAATTTCCCGAGGCGGCGGCGGCGTTCGCGCGGGCGCTGGCGCTCGATGCGCGCGATGTGAAGGCGGAGGCCAATCTGGGGCTGGCCTACGAGATGGCGAACCGGCCGGAACAGGCGGAAGCCGCATACAAGGCCGCGGTGGCTCTGGCCGATGCGGACGCGAAGACGGATGAGTGGCCGTATCTGGACTACGCATCGTTTCTGCTGGAGCACGATCGCCCCGGGGACGCGATTCCCCTGCTGGAGCGGGCCGTAGCGGTGGCGCCGCGTTGCGCGGAATGCCATGGCAAGCTGGGCCGGGCGCTGGCCGAGACCGGCGAGGCGAAGCACGGCGTAGAAGAACTGCGCACGGCGGTGACGCTGTCTCCGCAGGACCCGAAGCTGCATTACGATCTGGGACGCGCCTACCGCGCCGCGGGAGAAATGGGGGAGGCGCGCGCGGAACTGGCGCTGAGCGCGAAGCTGTACGGATCGAAGGACTCTCCAGGAAGAAAACAGTAGTCAGCGCGGGTTCGCGCGGCCCATGTATAGTCACGAATAACTCGCGGCACGGACCGAGTCTGCGAGCGATTTCTTTGCGAGCAGCAGGAGAGAGTCAGGGAGTGAGCATCCGCAGTGGGCCAGGGCTGCAGCAGGAAAAGCGGCCGGCCCGGAGATCCTCGATCGCGTGGCTGGCAGCGATGGTGCTGGCGGGAGGATCGTGGGCCTGCGCGGCCGGGCAGCAGGGCGGGATCGCAGCGGGCGCCGCGCAAAAGGCGCAGTTCGACGAGCAGCATCGGCCGATCACGGCGGGCGGGTTTGTGAAGAGCGGGCCCATCGTCTTCCAGGATGTGGCCGCGCAAGCCGGCCTCACGCGCTGGCGGAATGTGACCGGGACGGCGCAGAAGCGCGTGATCATCGCGGCGAAGGGTTCGGGCGTCTGCCTGCTGGATTACAACCACGATGGCTGGCTGGACATTTACCTGGTCAACGGCTCCACCTTCGCGGCGCACGAGGGTAAGGCGGAATCGCCGCATGCCGCGCTCTTCCGTAACAACCACGATGGAACCTTCACCGACGTGACGCAGCAGGCGGGCGTGGCCAACGATCGCTGGGGTCTGGGATGTGCGGTGGGCGACTACGACAACGATGGCTGGCCCGATCTGTATGTCACGAATGTGGGCGCCAATCGGCTGTACCACAACAATGGCGACGGAACCTTCACCGATGTGGCGGAGAAAGCGGGCGTGGCGCTGGCCGGACCTTCGCCGGATGTGGCCGTGGATCACACCGGCGCAACGTTCGGCGATTTCGACGGCGACGGGCGTCTGGACCTGTTTGTGGCGGGGTACATCAAGTTCAACTTCAACAATCCACCGGTGGCGGGATCGAAAGCGGCGGGCGGTTCGCTGTGCCAGTATCGGGGCGTGAACGTGATGTGCGGACCGCGAGGCCTCGAGGGCGCGGGCGATCGTCTGTTCCACAACAATGGCGACGGGACGTTCACCGACGTCAGCGTGAAGGCGGGCGTCAGCGATGCGAACGGGTATTACGGTCTGGGCGCGCTGTTCGTGGACGTAAACAACAACGGCAGGCCCGATCTGGTGGTGGCCAACGACTCGACGCCGAACTATCTCTACATCAACAAGGGCGACGGCACCTTCGACGACCAGAGTTACATGAGCGGGTTTGCGCTGAACCAGGACGGGCGCGAGGTGGCCAACATGGGCCTGGCTGCCGGGGACTACGAGAACAACGGGCACCTGGATCTGGTGAGCACGGATTTTTCCGATGACTACGATGTGGTCTTTCACAACGACGGGACCGGCAACTTCGCCGATCTGAGTTACCGGACGGGCATCGCCGCGCCGACGATTCCGTTTGTGGGGTTCGGTGACGGGTTTCTGGATTACGACAACGATGGCTGGAAGGATCTGCTGATCGTGAACGGCAATGTGTATCCGCAGTCCGATCAGCACCCGGACTGGGGCATCAGCTACGCACAGCGGCCGCTGCTGTTTCATAATCTGCACAACGGAACGTTCGCGCTGGTTCCGGCCGTCGAAGGAACCGGGCTGGCGGAAGTGGGGGTGGGACGCGGCGCCGCCTTCGGCGATCTGTTCAACGACGGAAAGATCGATGTGGTGATCAACAATCTCGACGGCGTTCCCATGCTGCTGCGGAATGTCGATGCGGATCGCAATCACTGGGTGGAACTGAGCCTGGTAGGCGGAGCGAAGAGCCCGCGGGATGCGGTGGGCGCGACGGTCTACCTGACGGCAGGGGGCATTCGCCAGCGAGGCGACGTGCTCAGCGGCGGCAGCTATCTTTCGTCGAATGACATGCGCGTGCATTTTGGACTGGGCCAGGCGGCGCGCGTCGATGCGTTCGAGATTCACTGGCCGGGCGGACGGGTGGAGAACGTTCATCTGCCGGCTGTCGACCGGATCTTCACCATCGAAGAGGGCCGAGGCGTGATCGGGGAGCTCTGCACGGCGTGCGCGGCGGGGAAGACTCGATGAGGATCGCGGTGCTGGGGACGGCCGCGGCCGGCCTTCTGGCTGCGGTTCTGGCGAGTAGCTTCGGGCAGAGCGCGCCCACCTCAGACCTGGTGCCGGCCGATTTTGTGGATGTAACGGCTCAGGTGGGGGTCCACTTCCTGCATCAGGCGCCGCACAGCTCGCGGAAATATCTGCTGGAGACCATGGGGTCGGGTGTGGCGTTGTTCGACTACGACAACGATGGACGGCTCGATCTGTATCTGGTGAACGGCGCGCCGTTCGGGGATTTTGTGCCGAAGGGCACGATTCCTCAGAAGACCGATCCGAAGTATTGGAACCGCCTGTATCACCAGAAACCCGATGGCACCTTTGAAGACGTGACGGAGAAGGCCGGTCTGGAGGGTGTGGGCTATGGCATGGGCGTTGCCGTGGGCGACTACGACAACGACGGCTACGAGGATCTGTTTGTCACGTCGCTGGGGGGAAACCACCTGTATCACAACAACGGCAACGGGACCTTCACCGATGTGACGAAGCAGGCGGGCGTGGGCGGCAGCGGCTGGTCCACGTCGGCGGCGTGGGTGGATCTGGATGGCGACGGCTATCTCGACCTGGTGGTCCTGCGGTATATCCAGTGGGACTGGGACGATGTGTGGTGCGGGCCGAAAGACAATCGTGGCTACTGCCATCCGGATGTGTTCCCGCCGATTGCGATGCTGGTGTACCACAACAACGGCAATGGGACCTTCACCGAGGAAGCGCAGAAGCTGGGCCTCGGCATTCCGGGAAAAGCGCTGGGGATTTCCATCGCAGACTACGATCGCGACGGCCATCCGGACCTTTTCGTCGCCAACGACTCGATGGTGCAGTTTCTGTTTCACAACAAGGGCAACGGAACGTTCGAAGAAGTGGGGCTGGTGTCGGGGGTGGCGGTGGATGGCGATGGGCGGACGTTTGCCGGAATGGGCACGGATTTCGCCGATTACAACAACGACGGCTGGCCCGACTTGTTCGTCGACGACCTGGCCAATCAGAAGTATGCGCTGTTCAGGAACGACGCCGACGGAACCTTCAGCTACGACAGCTATGTCAGCGGCATCGGCGGAACCACGCTGCTGCATTCCGGCTGGGGCGCGCGCTTTGTGGACTACGACAACGACGGCTGGAAGGACCTGCTGATCGCTCAGGCCCACGATCTGGACACGATCGAGAAGAGTTTTCCCGACCTGCATTACCGCGAGCCTCCCATGCTGCTGCGCAATGTCGAAGGGAAAAAGTTTGTGAACGTCGGTCCGGTATCGAACAATGTTTTTCAGCAGCGCTGGGTGGGAAGAGGGCTGGCGATCGGGGATATCGACAACGATGGGCGCGTCGACGCGGTGATCACGGAGAACGGCGGCCCCGCCCACATTCTGATGAACCGCACAAGAACGGCAAACGGGACAACGAGCCACTGGATCGGGTTCAGGCTGGTGGGCCACAAGTCGAACCGGGACGGAATCGGCGCGGTGATCCGCATCGACACGTCGCAGGGGTCGCAATGGGAAACGGTGACAACCTCGTCGAGTTATCTTTCGGCGAGCGATGTGCGCGCCCATTTTGGGCTGGGCCGCGATACATCCGTGAAGATGGTGGAGATCCATTGGCCCAGCGGGATCGTGCAGATTCTGAACGACGTGCCGGGCGGGCAATACCTGCGCGTGGATGAGCCGGCCCCGGCGGCAGGGCGATGAATGCCGGATGGCGTGAACATGGCCAGGATGTAAGCAGGAGGACGTGGAACCGGGTGCCGATGAGAATGCGCAGAACGAACCTGGTGTTCGCTACGCTGATTTTGCTGACGCTGGCGGTGGGCTGCCACCGGCAGGCCCCGACCATCGCCGTGATTATGCCGACGGGCGGCTTGCACTACTGGGAGGTGTTCTCCCAGGAGGTGCAAAAGGATTCCGGCGGGATCCACGTGGAGATGTCCGCGCCGCAGGCGGTGACCGACTATACCGAACAGGCGCAACTGGTGGAGAACGCGATCGCCCAGCATGTGCAGGGGATTATCGTGTCGCCCTCCCATCAGATGGTGCTGGCCTCCGTCCTGCGCAAGGCGGAGCTGCAGCACATTCCCGTGGTGGTGGTGGGTACGCCGATCGCTCTGCCCGCGCGCGACTACGCGGCGTTCATCGGATGGGATGAGGAGGAAGCCGGACGGCTGGCAGCGCGGCGATTCCTGACTCTGCTGGGCGGGCATGGAGAAGTGGGCATTGTAGGCGTGAGCCCCACGGTGGAAGGCAGCTCGCGCATCGAGGAGGGGTTCGCCGATGAGGTTGCGCGGACGCCGCAGCTGAAACTGGTGGGGGTGAAGTACGGTCTGTCAGACTGGGCGCGGGCGCGCCAGGCGACGCTGGACCTGGTGGCCGAGCATCCGAAGATTGGGGGAATCTTCACAACCGCGGAATTTTCCACCCATGCCGCTGCGGCGGCGTTCGAGTTTTCGAAGGGACACCGGCCGGCGCTGATCGGTGTTTCGGAAGAAGTGGATGAGTTGCGCGCCCTTCACGATGGAGGCATCGACGCGCTGGTGATCAGCGACCCGCAGGAACTGGGCCGGCGGGCCATGCAGGCGATGCGGGTGGCGTTGTCAGGCGCGGCAGCGAGCGCCTGGTCGGCGCAGCTGCCGGTGCAGATTATCGATCGCGATACCATGGCGCGGAATCCGATTGTCACGCTTCTGACGCAGGGAGAACTGCCGGTGAGCGCTTCAGAAGGGAACAATCTTCACGTCGCGCCATGAAGCGTCGGCATAGAAGGAGCGCAGGCCGGCAACTCCTGAGGTGAGACAACCGGGGTCGTGGTAGCGAAGCTGCGTGGCGGCGCCATGGCCCGGTGGAATCGCAGTCACCCGGAGATCGCATCCGTGGGCCGCGAGTTCCAGATGGTACCAGTCTCCGGACGAAACCGGGGTAGCGAGCTTTGCCTGCTGGAGAAGGCGCCAGTCCCAGGATGCGCGGCCCAGCACCACGGTCTGGCTGTCGGGGCGCAATCCCGCATAGTAGCCTTTGTAGGAATCCACTCCGGGCTGGGGGTCGGTCGTGCGGATAATCAGACCCGCGTCGCCGTAATGGGTTTCCTGAAAAAGAAGATCGAAACGCACATCGGCGGAGATGCGGTAGTCGCTGCCATTGGGGTGGCGGATGATCATCATGTCGCCGCGGCCGTAGTGGGCATTGGAGACGACCTCGCCGCGGATGGTCCAGTTGCCGCTGATGGGGAGCCAGCCGTTGCGCTGCTGGTGAGCCTCGGCGACGCGGCCGCGGAGAAAGGCGAAGCCAACAATCGCGATCAACGCGAAGGCGGCGAGCCCCACCCACCGGAATCTGCGAAAACTGGCCATGATCTGCGCCGCAAGTATAGTGTGTTTGGCGCTGAGCTTTCCAACCACCTATGGCAAGGCTGCGAGAATCGGCAAGGGCAGGGCAGCGAGCGCAGATCATGCGGGCGCAGGTCATGCGAGCGATAGCGGCGGCGATACTGCTCTGCCTGTCCGCGTGCCTCAGCCTCGCGCAGACGGAGGGGGCGCAGAATCTGCAATCCATCGAATCGGCGATCCAGAGAGCCCGCTCGACCAAGACGCCGGTGCCGGTGGTGGTGCGCGGGATCGTCATCCTGAACCACGATCTGCTGGTGATCGAGGACCGCACCGGAGCGACGGAAGTGCAGCTGGCCGCGCCCACGCCCACCGCCCTGGGCGATGAGGTGGAGGTGACCGGCAGGATGACCCTGATGCAGCGATCGCGCATCGAAGACGGTCACCTGCGGCGGCTGTGGAACGGATCGATGCCGCTGCCGCTGGCCATCACTCCGGACGAGGCTGCGGAGGGAGAGAACGAACTCTACCTGGTGCAGACGGATGCGAAGCTGCTGAGCGCCGAACCGGCAGGACTGACCGGGGTGGAGCTGAACCTGGCGGGCGGCCACCAGAATTTCTCGGCGGTCCTGCCCGGCGACAGCGCCGGAGGCGATCTGCCGCCCAGGCTGATGCAGCCGGGATCGACGCTGCGCGTGACCGGCGTCCTGTTCGTGAGTGACGACCTGACGGGGAACTTTGGGAACTCGTTCACCCTTCGGCTGCGCTCGCCGGAGGATCTGGAACTGGTGGAGGGCCCCTCGTGGTGGACGCGGGAGCACGTGCTGGTGCTGGCGGGACTGTTCTCCATCGCGGTGCTGATCGGAGTGCAGCTGAATGCGCGCAGCCGCCACGCCCGCTATCGAGCGGTGGCGGAAGAGCGGGCGAACATTTCCCGGGATATTCACGACACCCTGGCCCAGGGATTCGCGGGGATCACTCTGCAGTTGCAGGCAGCGGAGCAGACGCTGGACAGGGATCCGCAGCGCGCCCGCGCCTATCTGCAGGAAGCATTGCATCTGGTGCGCCACAGCCGGAACGAGTCGCACCTTTCGATCGAGATACTCCGGGCGTCCTCCCGCAGCGAGCGGCTGGATGCATTAGTTGCGCGCTGCATCGCCCAGTTGCGGGTGGACAGCGGTGCGGCCATCGAGCAAATGATCGTCGGCGAACCGGTGCCGCTGTCCTATCATCTGCTGAACCAGTGTTTCCGCATCGTGCAGGAAGCAGTGGCCAACGCGGTGCGGCATGCGCAGGCGACGATCATCAGGGTTCGCGTCGGCTATGAGCCGCGCTGCCTGCGTCTCGAAGTTGAAGACGACGGGCGAGGTTTCGATCCCGGAAGCATACCCGGACCGGAGCAGGGGAGTTTTGGGTTGACCGGCATGCGTGAGCGCGCCGCCTCGATCCATGCCGAAATTCATCTCCAGTCCGGCCCAAAGGGAACCCTCATTCGGGTTATGGTGGCACTATGAGCGAATCCCCTCTCGCCCTGCCGCGCATGCCGCTTTCCGGCAATGTGCCCCCTGCCCGCCGTCTGCGCATTCTGGTGGCGGACGACCATCTGGTGTATCGCATCGGCATTCGCAGCCTGTTGGAAGCGGAGATGGGCTACGAGGTAGTGGGCGAAGCCTCCAACAGCACCGAGACGGTGGAGCTATACCGCAGTCTGCGCCCGGATGTGGTGTTGCTGGACCTGCGCATGCCGCACAAAGGCGGGATCGAGGCCGCGCGCGCCATTCGCGCGGAATTTCCCGAGGCCCGCATCCTCGTCGTCACCAGCTACCAGACCGAGGAAGAAGTGATTCAGGTGCTGCAGGCGGGTGCTCTGGGGTACATCCTGAAGGACCTGGACGGCAGGATGCTCATGGAGGCGATCCAAACCGTATGTGCCGGACGGCGCTGGGTGGCGCCGGGAATCGAACAGCAGATCGCGCGCGGCGCAGCCTATCAGCCGCTGACCGCGCGGGAACTGGAAGTGGCCCGGCTGCTGGCGCGTGGGCTCACCAACCGCGAGATCGCGAACGTATTCCAGATCTCGGAGAGCACGGTGAAGAATCACGTGAATCACCTGCTGATCAAGCTGGAAGTGGCGGACCGGACCGAAGCCGTGAGTTATTGCCTGGCGAAAGGCATCGTCCATCTCGAGGATTTGTGAAGCCAGGGCAGGCCTGCCCATCGGCGCGCGGAGCACAACGCGCAGCGCCGCTATTCTCATGAACGCACAACACGGTTGTCAATAGGCAATTGTGCTTAGGCGCAGGTCCGCCTAAGGGATTAGCGTGGGCTGGACGGTAAAGGTTTTCCCCGCGTCCAGCCAGATCTGTAACTCAGGCCATCTTTCCCCGGGGGCACGAGTGAGTAGCATCCGCATACCAACCAGCCTTCGCTCGGTTTCCGCTAACTCTGCCGCGGACGACGGTCTTTCCGCGGACCAACCGCAGTTTCTGGAATTCCGTTCACTCGCAGCGACGAATTCAACGTGGGCGCGCCACAGAGCGCAGAGCGTTTCGCGGCGGGTGAAGGGATCATCGCTTTTGCTACCGGAGGCATCATGAGATTCGCAATGAAGGCGTCGCTGTGCGTCTTCGTATTCGTATTGGCCCTGCTGTTGATGCCGACCGGCGACGCCGGGGCGCAGACGGTGTACGGCAGTATGGCCGGCGAGGTGACCGATCCGACCGGGGCCGTCATTGCCGCGGCGAAGGTGCAGGCGAAGAACGAGCAGACCGGAGCCATTACGGAGACGGTGACCTCCGGAGGGGGCGTCTATCGCTTTCCCGAGTTGCCCCTGGGCAGCTACACCGTCACGGTGTCGGCGCCGGGATTCCAGCCCAAGGCGCTCACCGGAATTAACGTGCAGATTCAGAGCACGTCGGCGGTCAACGTTGCGCTCAAGCCGGGAGCCGCCACGACTACGGTCACCGTGAATTCGAATGCCCCAACGCTGCAGACCGAAAGTTCGGACGTGGGCCAGGTCGTGGACACGAAGCAGATTCTGGATCTGCCCCTGGCCGTCAGCGTGGGCGTCGGCGCCCTGCGCTCGCCGGAAGAATTCATGTTTCTGCTGCCCGGCACGGTGGGCCCGGGAACGGCGAACAACGGCAACAGCGGCGTCTTCCTCAACAAGATCGCGGGCGGTCAGAATTACGGCAACGAGGTGCTGATCGATGGCGTGAGCCAGCAGCGCAGCGAGAACGGCTCGTCTTTCGACGAAGAAGCGCCCTCGGTTGAGGCGCTGCAGGAATTCAAGCTGACCACCGCCATGCCGGAAGCCGAATTCGGCCGCACCACCGGCGGCATCGAGAACTTCGTTACCAAGAGCGGCGGCAATACCTATCACGGAGACGCGTACGAAATCCTGAAGAACACCGCGCTCGACGCCAACAACTGGTTCAATGGCGGCAACAAGGCGCTCTGTCTGGGCAGCAATTCAGCGTCGTATTGCGACACGACGTTCGCCACCCCGGTCGATATCAAAAACGATTACGGCGGAACGCTGGGCGGTCCGGTGCGGATTCCCCATGTGTATAACGGCACCGACAAGCTCTTCTTCTTCTTCTCGTGGGAGCAGATTCACTACAACCTCGGCGCGACCGTGACCAGCACCGTGCCCACAACTCAGGAACTTTCGGGAGACTTCTCCAACCCAGCCATCTACAACACCGGGAATGTGGTCGGAACCAATCCCTGCGACGGCTCCCCGATTTATCAGGGGCAGATTTTCGATCCTTCGACAACTAAAGTCGTCGGCGGCGTGGAATGCCGCACAGCCTTCCCGGGAAACAAGATCACCGGCGGCTTCTCCAAAGCGGCGGCGGCAATTCTCGCCTATTTCCCGCCGCCCACCAACAATCTGGTCTTCAACAACTATCAGTTCAAGGGCGTCGCCCCGATTACCGATACCGCAGAGACCATCCGCATCGACTCCAACCTGTCGCAGAGGTCGAAGATCTGGGCGTCCTACAGTTCACGGGAGAACGACCGGACTTCGGGAACGCCCGCGCTGCCTTACCCGATCGATCCGGGCAGCTGGATCCAGGACTTCACCACCCACTTTGCCCGCGTGGGCTGGGATTACTCGTTCAGTCCGACCATGCTGAACCACGTGATCTTCGGCACCAACCGGAGCAACAGCAAGAATTACGCCCAGGCCATTTTCGCGGGGACCAACTGGTCGCAGAAGTTCGGCATTGGAAACGCGAATTCGCTGAACTTCCCGGAGATGACCAACGGGTTTACTGCGCAGGAAGGCAACTCCCCGCAGAACGACGATAACGTGGACAACGGCATGCGGCTGAACGAAAGCGTCGCATGGCAGAAGGGCGCGCATAGCCTGACCTTCGGCACCGACGTGCGCTGGCAGCAATATTCGCCCATCGACGGGAATTCTCCCGTAATTAACTTCTGCGGCGCGCAAACCGCGGTGGATCCAAACCTGACCGGCGTCACCGGAAACGGGCTGGCCAGCGAGTTACTCGGCCAGGCCTGCGGCGGATCGCAGAGTGTGATCCCCCACCAGTCGCGCTGGACTTCGTGGTATTGGGCGCTGTTCGCGCAGGATGACTGGAAGGTGAATGCGCACCTGACCCTCAACCTTGGGGTCCGGTACAACGCCGATCTGCCGCGCCACGAGGCGGAGAACGACACCTCCAACTTCAGCCCGACGGCGAACGATACGGAGTACGGCGTGCCCGGGGCGCTGGTGTTCGGAACGACCTGCCATTGCAATACTGCCTGGGCGAATGACTACTGGAAAAATGTTGCGCCGCGTATCGGGTTCGCCTACACGCCGCCGTCACTGAACGGCAAGACGGTAGTGCGGGGCGGCGTCGGCGTGCTTTATGGCCCGCTGCAGTATTCCGACTTTGGCGGATCGATGAATACCGGCTATCGTTCCAATCCGTCGTTCCCCTCGAAGAACGGCTTCGATCCGGCCTTCGCGATTGACAGCGGATATCCGACCTTCGCGCAGCCGCCCGATCTCGATCCGGGATACTTCAACGGAACCTTCGTTTCCGGTTCGTGGATCCAGCCCCAGTATGGGAAGCCGGCGGCGATCACCCAGTGGGATGTGCAGATCCAGCAGCAGCTGGCCACCGACCTGATCGCGACGATTGGGTACATTGGCAACGAGGCGCAGAATCTCCACTCCAACCTCGAAAACCCCAATAACATCCCGCTCAAGGACCTTTCCTACGGCGATGTGCTGAACCAACAGTTGCAGACCAACACCGCCGGCATCGCGGCTCCGTTCCCCGGTTACTACACGCTGTGGGGTAATGGCATCACTGTGCAGCAGGCGCTGCGGCCGTTCCCGCAATATGACTTCATCGACTCCGGATGCTGTCTGCAGAATGTCGGCCACTCGTCGTACGACGCGCTGCTGGCCAGCCTCCAGCGGCAGTTCCGCCAGGGGTTCAACCTGCAGCTTTCCTACACGTGGTCCAAATCGATTACCGACGCCGACAGCCTGTTGCCGAACAACGGCAACGGAGTTCCGCAGGACCAGAACGTATGGGACCTGCATCAGGAGAAATCCATCAGCTTCCAGGACATTCCCCAGCAGGTGGTGATCAGCTATCTGTACAACCTGCCCTGGGGCAAAGACCGGCCGCTGCTCAATAAAGGGCCGGTCGCGAATATCCTGGGCGGCTGGGAGCTGGGTGGCATTCAGCGATACATGTCCGGACAGCCGATGGGCTTCTGCTGCTCCAGCGGGATTCCCGGATTTGAGAATTCGATCCGCTTCAATCTGATTCCGGGCAAGGATGTGAAGAGCGCTGCTTATCACAAAGGTCCCAAGTCCATCAATCCGTTCAACACAGCCAACGGAACTGATCCGTTTACGAACAGTATGTTCAACGGGTCGATCAGCAACGTCGCGTATCCCGGTGGATCGGCGCAGCAGCAGGCGGCGGCGTTCTACGATCAGAACCTGCCGACCAACCCATCCGGGGTGCCCAGCCGCGGCTCCGGTCCTTTCACGCTCGGCGATACGCCCCGCGTGGACGGGGTGGCGCGACTGCCCGCGTTCTACGACGAGGACTTCAGCCTGCTGAAGAACACCACGATTCACGAGAATCTGGCCTTCCAGCTGAAGTTTGAGTTCATCAACGCGCTGAATCACCATACCTGGAATTACCCGGACCAGGGTCCGGCCGATTCGACCTTCGGTATTCCGACTTCGACTCTGCAGAACCCGCGCAACATCCAGGTGACGGGAAAGATTCTGTTCTAGGAAACGATTCCGAATTTCGCTGGCCTCCTGGCGCGGAGCCTTTCCGGCTCCGCGCGATTTTTCGGAGCTCTCTTCTGCGGATTGATTTACAGCACCGCATGCTTTAGCGTCTCGGTCATGTTCAGTCCATCTGTGAGGTGCATATTCGCCGTGGCGCTGGCCGCCGGGTTGGTCTCCGCCGGACACGGTCAGCAGAGTAGCGCCGACCAGCAGCAGTTGCAGGCCATCTTCCAGCGGGGATCCCGGGCGATGCACGCAGGCGATGCGGCGACGGCGGAGGAGCAGTTTCGCGCCGCCACCCGGCTGGCGCCCGAGTTGGCTGAGGCGTGGCTGGACCTGGGCCTGGCCCAGCTCAAAGGCGGCAAACTCACCGAAGCCATTCCGTCGATCCGCCAGGCCCTGAAACTGGATCCGTCGGCGCACGGCGCGCATTTGTTTCTCGGCATCGCCGAGTATCAGACCGACCAGATCGACGACGCTCTGGGCGATCTGCAAAGCGCCGTACAGGAGGATGCCAAAAACCCGCAGGCGCTGCTGTGGCTGGGGATCGTGGAACTGGACACCGGTCATCCGGAGAAGGCGACGGAGCCCCTGGATCGCGCATCGGAGCTGGCGCCCAACGACATTACGATTCTGGATTATCGCGTGCAGGCGCATATGGCGGTGGCCCGCGAGAGCTATACGCGGATCTACCAGCTGGATGCAGGCTCGTGGCGGCTGCATCGCCTGAATGCCCAGATCGACGCGCAGGCGCGGCAGCACACCCAGGCAATCGATGAATACCAGCAGGCGATCCGGATTGCTCCGAAGGAGGCAGACCTGTATGAGGGACTGGGATGGGAGTACCGGCAGACCGGTCAGCTGGATCTGGCGGAGAAGACCTTCGAGCAGCAGTTGAAGCTCACGCCGGGAAATCCCATCGCCATGTATAACCTGGCCAGCGCCCAGGTGGATGCAGGTCACGGAGCGGAGGCGGTTCCGTTGCTCCAGCAGGTAGTGAAACTCTACGGAAGGCCGACGGTGGCCGACTACTATCTGGGCCGCGCTTATGCCGATGCCGGCGAAAATGAGCAGGCCGCTGCCGAGTACCAAAAAGCCACGACCCTCGCAGGCGAGACGGCGCAACGCGCATGGTACGGACTGGGGCAGGCGTATAAGGAACTGGGCAGAACCGCGGAGGCTCGAGCGGCGGTGGAGAAATTTCAGCAGCTGCACAATGCCGCGGTGCAGGCGCGCGCGAAGGATATTGAAGACTGGCGGAAGCTGAACGCAACCACGGCCGGCGAGCCCGCCCCAGGTGTGCAGTGAGGAGGCGCGTGAGATTCGGAATGAGCAGACGCTTCATTGGCCCGACGGCTCTGGCGGCTCTCGCAGGGTTGAGCGCGACGGCGGCGGAGGCGCAGATCACCGTCGATGCGCCCATTCCCCGGGTAGCGGCCATCCACGTGGATGCGGCGCATCCGGCGGGGCCAGAGATTCCGCGAACCATCTTCGGGACCTTTCTCGAGCCGATCGGCAATTCGACCTATAACGGGCTGTGGGCGGAGATCCTTCAGAACCCCAGCCTCGAAGTCGGGTTGTGGGACGCGCGCCACGTGCAGCAAATGTTGACTGCGCATCCTGAGCTGGCGCGAGCCTCGGAGCTGGATCTGCCGCTGCCCTGGGAGCCGCTCGATTCCGGCGAAGGAAACCGCTACCAACTGCGCTATGGCGACGCGGCAAACTCCTCGATGTCGCTGCGTATCTTTGGCGTGCCGGGCCGGCCCACCGGGATTCGCCAGGAGGTGTATCTGCCGGTCGAGCGGACGCTGACCTATGACGGCAGCCTTTACGCGCGCCATGTCAGCGGGCCTGCGGGGCTGGTCGTTTCTCTGAGACCGCGCAACAGCACCGAAGTGCTGGCCAGCGCCGCCGTGGAGGCGCCGGGTGCGGAGTGGACGAAGGTTACCTTTCGCCTCACCCTCCCCGCGGACAAGCTGCACCGTCTCGATCCGGCCGACTTCGCGGTCCAGGTGACCGGCGACGAGCAGGTGGACGTCGACGAGCTTTCGCTGATGCCCGCGGATGCGCTCGATGGACTCGATCCGGACGCGGTGGCGATGGCCAGGGCGCTGGACACGCCGCTGGTGCGATTCGGCGGAAACTTCACGTCGTTCTACGACTGGAAAGATGGAATCGGACCGCGCGATAAGCGCGTGAGCATGCGCAACCAGGCGTGGGGCATTCCGGAATACAACACCTTCGGAACCGACGAGTTTCTCCATTTCTGCCGGCTGATTGGTGCGCAGCCCCAGGTTGCGCTGAACTTAGGCAGCGGAACCCCGAACGAAGCCGCCGCCTGGGTGAGATATATCGACGAGCGCTGGCCGCAACACAGCGGACTGCTGTGGGAACTGGGCAATGAGTTATGGGGGAGCTGGAACTTAGGGTATCCAACGCTCGATCAACTGGCCGCCCGGACCCTGGCCTTCAGCCGGGCGGTACGCGCCGCCGACCCTCAGGCACGCCTGATCGCCACCGGAGCCGATCCCGATGGCTTCCGGCAGTGGAACGCGACGCAGTTGGGAAACCCCGCAGACACCTTCAACTATTTGTCCGCGCATTTCGTCGTCACCAATACCGAGGTGCAGCTCCCGCACGCCTCCGCGGACTTTATCGATGCCGCCGCGTTTGCCCTGCCGATTGAGCTGGGCCGCCGGCTGGAGGAGGAACAGCAGAAGATCGATTCGGTTCCGGCCTTCGCAAAGCAGGCGCACGTAGCGTTTACAGAGTGGCTGTTCATCGGAAATCGGCCGGGGACCCCGAGCTTCACCAACATGGGCGGAGCGGTCGATACCGCGGGCTTCCTCAACATGCTGATGCGGCACGCAGCGATCGTGCCGATATCGGATATGACCGGGATCATGGAGTTCGCGGGCATCTGGAAGAAGCGCGGCCAGGTGTATGCGGCGCCAGGGTACTGGGCGCTGCGCATGTACTCGACGGCGCGCGCGTCACGGCCGGTCGCCGTAGAAACGCAAAGCGGCAGTTATTCGGTCCAACACGGCGTCGGGCGTCTTCCGGATATCGGCAACGTGCCGTATCTCGATGTGGTTGCCGCGCTCAACGAGGCCGGCGATCGGCTAACCCTGTTCTGCGTCAACCGCAGCCTGGATACCGATATCCCGTCGGAGATTCGCATCGACGGCTTTGCGGCGGATAAATCTGCACAGGTGCAGACGCTGCGTGGCGACAACATCGGCGAGGGGAACGATGAGGACGATCCGGATCGCGTCATTCCCACACAAACCAGCGAAGCGATAAGCGGCGGGGCCCTGCGCCACGTCTTTCCGCGCGAGAGCGTGACGGTCGTTACACTGAGCCGGAGCCGGTAATCGCATCCGCATGACTACAGGCTGCGGCAAGAGCGGCCAGTTGAGCAGGGAGAGAAATGCAGAGCAAACAGCAAAGATCATCAGCCCACGAACGAGGGCCCAGGTTCCTGCCGGGAGCAAAGGTTCTGCTGTACACGCTTCCGCTTCTGGCGCTGGCTGCATGGAGCACAACTCTGGCGGCACAGCAGCCGCTGACGGCGCGCACTCCGGCTACGCCGCTGGTGGTGCATGACCCCTATTTCAGCATTTGGTCGTTCGACGACACGCTCAACGGCGGCCCCACCCGGCACTGGACCGGCGCGCCCCACCAACTCAACGGCATCGTACGGATCGACGGGAAGCCGTTCCGCTTTATGGGCAACGAGCGCGACGTTCCGCTTCTGCCGCAGCAGTCGCGGACCATCTGGCCCACCCGCACCCTCTACGAGTTCGAAGGGCAGGGCATCCACCTGACCGCGACCTTCCTCACACCGGCTCTGCCGCAGGATCTGGATGTGCTCTCGCGTCCGCTGACGTATCTGACATGGTCGGTGCGTTCGACGGATGGCCGTTCCCATGCTGTTGACCTGCGGGTGAGCGCCAGCGCGCAGCTGGCAGTCGATATCCCGCAGCAGACGGTGGTGTGGAGCACTTCGCATGTGGGAGACATGACGGTCATGCAGATGGGCGATAACCAGCAGCCCATGCTGCAGAAGGCCGGCGACGAGATCCGCATCGACTGGGGCTGGGCCGATCTGGCGGTGCCGGCGCAGCCGGGGATGACGACGGCCATCACCGGGGCGAAGGCGTTCCACGGCGAGGTGACCGGCGCGGGAACCGCATCGGCGGCGGACGACGATCTCGATATGCCCCGAGCGGCGCGCGTTGACACGCCGATGATAACCGTGGCCTTCCACCTGCCGGAAGTGAGCTCCACGCCGGTGACGCGGCGAGCGATGCTGGCATACGACGATCGCGAGGCGATCGAGTATCTGCACCGGCAAATGCCGGACTACTGGCGGCGCAACGGGCAGACCTTCGCGCAGATGCTCGAGGCAGCCGAGCGCGATGAGGATAGCCTGAGCGCGAAGGCGGAGACCTTCGACCGCGCGGTGACGGCGGACCTGACCGCGGTTGGAGGGGAGAAGTATGCGCAGCTGGCGATCCTTGCCTACCGGCAGACCCTCGGCGCGCACAAGCTGGTGGTGGACATCGACGGGCAGCCGCTGCTGTTCTCGAAGGAGAACTCCAGCAACGGCTGCACGGATACGGTGGACGTGACCTATCCGGCGTCGCCGTTTTTTCTGCTCTTTAATCCCAGGCTGCTGGAGGCGGAGCTCCGGCCGGTGATGGAGTACGCCGGCCTGCCGCGCTGGCACTGGCCCTTCGCGCCCCATGATATCGGGACCTATCCCCTGGCGAACGGGCAGGTGTACGGCGGCGGCGAGACCAGCGAAGAGGATCAGATGCCGGTGGAAGAGAGCGGCAACATCCTGATCCTGTTCGACGCCCTGGCGAAGGCGGACGGCAACGCGGAGTTTGCTGCGCAATACTGGCCGCTGTTGTCGAAGTGGGCTGCGTACCTGCTGCAGTTCGGCATGGATCCCGGGAATCAGCTGAGCACGGACGACTTCACCGGCCATCTGGCGCACAACGCGAATCTGTCGATCAAGGCGATCGTCGCGCTGGGAGCGTACGCGCAACTGGCGGACGAATTGCACAAGCCGGACGAAGCGCGGCGCTTCCGGGATAGCGCGCGGCAGATGGCGGCGCAATGGATGAAGATGGCCGCGGACGGCGATCACACCCGCCTCGCGTTCGATTTGCCCGGCACATGGAGCCAGAAATATAACCTGGTCTGGGACCGGATCCTGGGCCTGCACCTGTTTCCGCCATCGCTGGCGCGCAGCGAAGTGAGCTTCTACCTGCAGCATCAAAACGCCTTCGGGCTGCCCCTGGATAATCGCCACACCTATACCAAGCTGGACTGGACGGTGTGGACCGCGACCCTGGCGCCGGATCGCCAGGGTTTCGATGCACTGATCGATCCGCTGTACAAATTCATGACGGAGAGCCCGACGCGGGTGCCGCTGAGCGACTGGTTCGACACGGTGACCGGCGCCCAGGTCGGCTTCCAGGCGAGATCGGTGGTCGGTGGCGTCTTCCTGCCAATGGTGGCCGACTCGGCAATGTGGAAGAAGTGGTCGACCGGCGAAGGGATCAAGCCACAATGATGTGTCAGTCTTTCGGCGCCCGCGAGGCGGTGGCGAAGAAGTCAGCGGCGAACAGTGCGGAAGCTCGCGATCGCCCTTTGGCGAGGAGACTGCCCCCATGGCGTCGTGGAAGTATCTGATTCGATTCGGCCGAGATTTTTAGTGTCAGGCGCATGTATCTCATTTCTGAATGGGTTTGCGGTTTGTATTTTGGTTTCTTATTGACGCAATCGCCATCGTTCTCGGTCTCGTGTAAGTATTTGTATGCACAGTCGATGGGGTAAGTATTGGATGAAGCAATCAACGGCGGTGGGCAGCGTGGTAGCTCGGCGCCCGGTAGCGGATAACTGGCAACCAGAAGGTATCTTTTCCTGCGGATGGGAAAAGGCTGCCGAGATGGCAGCCTTTTTCTTTTACTACTCTAAGTTCAGATACCAGATTCGGAAGAGAATGCTGCCAACTGTCTTTACGCCGGTGAATGAGTAAGTAGTCCTAAGTCAGTGGCTGTTACTTTCGACTGTTGTCCTCGCC
>JBAUGH010000248.1:0-2100 GCA_049679565.1 Acidobacteriaceae bacterium | reverse complement strand
CTTTGTCGCAGTCTCGACGAACGAGAAGGAGGTCACGAAGTTCGGGATCGATACGGCCAACATGTTTGGGTTCTGGGACTGGGTCGGCGGCCGGTATTCGATGGACTCGGCGATCGGACTTTCGACGATGCTGGCCATCGGGCCGGAGAACTTCCGCGCGATGCTGCGCGGCTTCCACCAGATGGACGAGCATTTCCGGACGACTCCGTTCGAGAAGAACCTGCCCACGCTGATGGGGCTGCTGACGGTCTGGTATGCGGACTTCTTCGGAGCGGAAACGGTGGCGGTGCTGCCCTACGAGCAGTACCTGAAGCGCTTCCCCGCCTATCTGCAGCAGCTGACGATGGAGTCGAACGGCAAGCACGTGACCCTCAGCGGGGAGCGGGTGAACTATGCGACCGGGCCGATTTTCTGGGGCGAGCCGGGGACCAACGGGCAGCACTCGTTCTACCAGCTCATCCACCAGGGGACGCGGCTGATCCCCTGCGATTTCATCGGCTTCGCGAAGACATTGAATCCTTTAGGCGAGCACCACAACCTGCTGATGGCGAACGTTTTTGCACAGGGCGAGGCGCTGGCTTTCGGTAAGACGGCCGATGAGGTGAAGGCCGAAGGGACACCGGATTGGCTCGTGCCGCACCGCGTGTTCGAGGGGAATCGGCCGTCGAGCACGATGCTGCTGGAGGAGCTGACGCCGGAGGCGCTGGGCAAGCTGGTTGCGCTCTACGAGCACAGCGTGTTCACCCAGGGGGTGATCTGGCAGATCGACTCCTTCGACCAGTGGGGTGTGGAGCTGGGCAAAGTTCTGGCGAAGAAGATCATCGGGGAGCTGGAGGGATCGGGGCCGGCAAAGGGCAGCCATGACAGCTCGACCACGGCTCTGATCGAGAAGTACCGAAAGCAGCGGGGATGAATGGTTTAGGCACGTCTTCCTGCATCCTCCGGAGGCAACTTTTCGTCGAATTGAGTGTTGGAAGAGGCAGAACGTTGACGCTTCGGGCCAGCCTGCGTCCGATAGCTGCGAAGGCAAGTTAAGAAATGGCCCTGAAGCAAGGGAGTTACGCAATGATACGTACGAAGGGGATGGGTCAGAGATTCCGTTTCCAGGCCGGCGCGATGGCGCTGGGTTTGGGGCTTTGCCTTGGGCCGTTTGCGGGCGCGGCATGCGCGCAGAATCCGGCGGGGCAAGACGCAGCGAACGACAGCGGCAACCTGCAGGCAGCCGTCGCGAACGCGCTGAAGAACGACCCGGTGCTGAAGAACCAGCCGGTGATGGCGTCCGCCTCGGGCAGCGTAGTGACGCTGAGCGGGACGGTGGAAACCGACCAGCAGTGGCAACAGGCCGAGACAGACGCCGCGAACGTGCAGGGCGTCAGCGGAGTTCAGAACAGCATCACGGTGACCGGCAGCCAGCAGGGCAATCAGCAGAGCAATCAGGTGAATCAGGCGACGCCGCCTCCTCCGCCGGCCGATAACCAGGAGCAGCCGGGCCAGCCTCCGCCGCCTCCCCCGGACAACCAGCAGCAGCCGACAGCTGCGCCGAATGCGGGCACGATGCCGCCGCCTCCTCCTCCGGATCAGCCCAATGCGGCGCCCTATCCTCAGCAGCAGCCTGGATACGGCCAGCAGCCCGGCTACGGGCAGCCCGGGTACAACCAGCCTGGCTATGGGCAGAATGGTGGGAATTATCCCCCTCCTCAGCAGACCAGCGGGCCGGTGACGATTCCAGCCGGGACGCTGCTGCAGATCCGGCTGATGGAGCCGCTGGATATCGCGAAGCTGCAGGCGGGGACGGCCTTCCAGGCCACCGCGGCCAGCGATGTGTTTGAAGGCAATGTGCTGGCGATTCCACGGGGCGCGGTCCTGAGCGGGACGGTGGTGAGCGTGAAGAAGCCCGGCGCGCTGGGCGGCAGCGGCGAGTTGCAGCTGCAGGTCACCTCGATCAACCTGGGCGGAAAGATATACCCGGTGACGACCGACCTGTGGTCGAACAAAGGTCCGAACAAGGCCGGCTATACGGCGGCCAACACGGCTGGCGGGGCCGTCGTCGGCGCGCTGATCGGCGGCCTGCTGGGTCGCGGACCGGGCGCTGCAATAGGC
>JBAUGH010000247.1:0-10016 GCA_049679565.1 Acidobacteriaceae bacterium | reverse complement strand
GACCATAGGCAATCATGTGATGGTCGCGCCATCCGGCCGCCTTGTACACCTGCGAGGCGTGGACCACGAAGAAAAGCGTAAACAGCCCGAAAAAGACGCCGCTGATCTGCAGCCAGAGAACCCCCGTGGCATGCGCAAAAGGCCGCCACATGGATGCGCCAAAGCGTCCTGCCCCGCGCGCCAGCCTTCGGCCGCCTTCCGCGTAGCCGGTCACGCTCGAGATCGTCGCCTTGCCCGAGGACGCGCGCGCCGCCGGCCCCGCACCCGCAGCAGGAGCAGACCCAGCCTGGTCTGCCTTCTGCCGCAGCTTATCGGCCGCGATCCGCGTGCCGACACCCAGAACCCGGCCGAGGCGATTGGGCTGCATAGAAAAAGTCTAGCAGCGCGCCCCCGCTCTTCGCGGCTTCGCGTTGCTCCGTGGGAACATCGAAGATAAGGTAAGGAAGTCGGCAGTCTTCGCCGGGAAATCGAGGTTTCGACTTGAATCAAAAACTCCGCAAACTGGTGCAGCAACTGGGCGAGGCGATTCACGAGAGCGTGTCCGAATCCGCCCAGATCGCCGGCGTCGTCGCCGATATCCGCAAGCAGGGTTTCGAGGTGCTGCTCATGCTGGAGGCGACCATCGGTCTGAATGAGGTCGAAGAACAGCCGCAGGGAGCCGTCCAGCCGGTCGGCGCCGAGCCCGGCCACCCCGCCCTTGAACCGCCCGGAGGGTTCACCGCCCAGGACGTCCATTTCCTCAAATCGCTCCGCATTTCCATCGCCGGAGAACACCAGGAACCCGAAGACGCCTGAGGTCCCGTCCCGGCGCGCATTTCGCCGAACTTGTGATATACCTGGCCTTCGTCGCGGCCCACCCGCACGAAGGCTGCAAAACTGGCACGAGCCCAACCGAGGCGGTCATGCCGATGAAGGACACCCTGGGAGTACTTTTGGCGGGCGGAGCGGGAGAACGACTGTTCCCCCTCACCCGCGATCGGGCCAAGCCCGCCGTCCCTTTCGGCGGCCAGTACCGCATCATCGATATCACCCTCTCCAACTGCATCAACTCCGACCTGCGCCGCGTCTACATCCTCACCCAGTACAAGGCCCTCTCCCTTAACCGCCATATCCGCGAAGGCTGGACCAGCGTCGTCGCCCAGGAACTCGGCGAGTTCATCGAAATCCTGCCCCCCATGCAGCGCGTCAGCGCCAACTGGTACATGGGCACCGCCGACGCCGTCTATCAGAACATCTATTCCATCGGATCGGAGCAGCCCAAGCACGTCCTCATCCTCTCCGGCGACCACATCTACAAAATGCACTACGGCAAAATGCTGCGCCAGCACCTGGACTCCGGCGCCGACGTCACCCTCGCCACCCTGCCCATCGATCCCGCCGATGTCCCCCGCTTTGGCGTGGTCGAGGTCGCGCGCAACGGCGAAGTCACCGGCTTTCTCGAGAAACCGAAGCAGACCGACCTGCGCTCCCCCTTCAATCCGAATATGGTGGACGCCTCCATGGGCGTCTATCTCTTCAACACCGACGTGCTCCTGCCCGCGCTCATCCGCGATGCCGAAGATCCTGAATCGCAGCACGACTTCGGTCACAACATCCTCCCCAGCATCCTCGGCAAGTACAAAATGTTCGCCTACAACTTCGTGGACGAGAACCGCAAAGAGGCCCTGTACTGGCGCGACGTCGGTACCCTCGAGGCCTACTACGACGCCAACATGGACGTGGCCTCGGTGTCGCCCATCTTTAACCTCTACGACGGCAGCTGGCCTATCCGCACCCGCGTCCGCCAGTATCCCCCCGCGAAGTTTGTCTTTGGCGAGCCGGGACGCACCGGCATGGCCATCAATTCCATCGTTTCCCAGGGCTGCATCATCTCCGGCGCCGTCGTCCGCAACAGCGTTCTCTCCCAGGACGTGCGCGTCAATTCCTACTCGGAAGTCGATTCCAGCATCGTTTTCACCCACGTCAACATCGGACGCCACTGCCGCATCCGCCGCGCCATCATCGACCGCGACGTGCATCTGCCCGAAGGCACCGTGATCGGCTACGACCAGAACGACGACCGTAAGAACTACTTCGTCACCCCCAGCGGCCTCACCGTCGTCACCCGCGACTATTCCCTCTACGAGAATCCGGTGGCGGCCGATTTTCTCCAGGAGCGCCGCGAGTAGCTCCCCGGACCGGCCGCCGATTCCCCTCCGCTCCGCGAGACGGCCCCTTTCCTGACCCCCGCCCTCGCCGTGCTGGTTCCCTCGCGGCGAGCCGTGCGCGTGGAGCCGGTCGTGGCCCTTCGCTGTGAATAGCCCGCCCCTATTCCTGCCGCAGCGCCTGCATCGGATCCACCATCATCGCCCGCCTCGCCGGAATGTAGCAGGCCAGCATCGCGATCGCCGCCAGCGCTCCGGACACCCCAATATAGGTTTCCGGGTCGGTAGCGCTCACCGTGATCATGCTGTGCAGCACGCGCGCCGCTCCGAAACTGGCCCCCAGCCCCAGCGCAAGTCCGATGCCCACGATCCACAGACCCTGACGGAACACGATCCGCAGAATGTCCCCACGCTGCGCGCCCAGCGCCATCCGGACCCCGATCTCCCCCGTCTTCTGGCTGACCACATACGAGAGCACCCCGTAGACGCCCACGATCGCCAGCACCAGCCCCAGCGTCCCCATAATCCCCGCCAGCGTTGCCACCACCTGATACAGCAGGAAGCCATTCGGGCTGTAGAGCGCCTGATGGAGCGTCTTGACTTCAAAAATCGGCAGCGCTGGCGCAACCCCGTGAATCGCCCGCTCGATCTCCGGAATCATCGCCTCCGGATCGCCCCGCGTGCGGAATTCCAGAGCCAGCAGAGAATTGTTCTCGAAGTGCTGCGCGTAGGGCAGATAGAAATAGGAGTCGAAACCGCCTGACATCGTTCCATAACGCGCGTCGCCCGCCACTCCGACGATCTCCACCGGCGTCGCCTCGGACGACAACCGGAACGTGCGCCCGATCGCATCCTGATGCGGCCAGTATTTTTTGGCCATCGCCCGGCTCACGATCGCCACATGCAGGCTGCTTTTCGTATCCGCCTCGCTAAACCCGCGTCCCTGCTCCAGCGGAATGCCCAGCGTCTGAAAATAATCCGTGCCCACGATGTTGAAGCCGATCGAGGCCGGCGCCTGCCCCGGAGGCGGCGTATAGCCCGGGATCGCCACCGTGTCGCTGTCCACGTCGATGATCCCCATCGGAACCGACATCGCTGCCGTCGCCGACTCCACCCCCGGCGCCGCCCGCAGGCGCGGCATCAGCGCGTGATAGAACTCCGCCGACCGCCCGCTGTCGTATCCGATCTCGCTCGGGTCCATCATCATGGTCAGCACATGGTTCGGGTTGAACCCCAGATCGGCATGCTCGCTCTGCGCCAGAGTTCGCGTGAACAGCCCCGCCACAATCAGCAGCAGCAGCGCCGCTGCCACCTGCACCGTCACCAGCGCATCGCGGAATCGGTGGCTGCGCCCCGCAATCCCCCGTCCCCCTTCCCGCAGAACCAGGTTCAGGTTCGCCCGCGCCAGTCGCACCGCCGGCACCATCCCCACCACCAGCCCCGCCACAGCCGCGACAACCATCGAGAAGATCAGCACGTGCCAGTCGAAAGGAAAGTCCACCCGGATCGGCAAATCCGATGACAGGTTCACCGATGCCAGCAGCGAGCTCCCCGCCCGCCCCAGCAGCACTCCGCCCACTCCCCCCAGCGCCGCCAGCAGCAGGCTCTCCGTCAGCGTCTGCCGGATCAGCCGCGAGCGCTGCGCGCCCAGCGCCGATCGAATCACCATCTCCCGTTCCCGCACCGTGGCCCGAACCAGCAGCAGGTTCGCCACGTTCACACAGGCCAGCAGCAGCACCAGCGACGCCAGCCCCATAAAAATCGCCGACACCGTATTCATCGAATCGTCCTGATCCAGACTGCCGCTCAGCCGCGCGGCTTCCAGCGAAAACGCCCGCAGCTCCGCGTTCTTCTCCTCCGCCGGATGCGCCGCCGCGATCTGACGCGCCACCACCCCCAGCCTGGCATCGGCCTCCTCCCGCGTCACTCCCGGCTTGAGCCGCGCGTAAACATGCATGCTGCGATTGGTCTGCTTGTTGAAGTCCGCCAGTGGAGTGTTCTCGATCGGTACGTTCATGGCCAGCGGCACCCACGCCTGGATTTGCAGAATGCTGCTCAGGCTGCGGTACTCCGGCGGAGCGACGCCGATGATCGTTACCGCAACCGAGTCGAGCGCAACCCTTTGTCCCACAATGTTCGGATCCGCGGCGAAATGCTGCTTCCAATAGGCATAGCTCAGCACCACGAAGGGGTCGGCCCCCGGCGTGATTCCCTCCGAGGGCCGGAAGAAACGGCCCAGATAAGGCCGTATGCCCAGCCCCTCGAAGTAATTGCCCGTAACGTAGTCGGTGAAAACCCGGTCGGGCTTGCTGCCCTCCATGCTCAGCCCATCGAGGCCGTACTGGCCGCCGAACACCTCCGAGAACACCGGCTTCGTCGCCGCGGTCAGCGACTGCAATTCCGGAAGCGACAGCGTCGGCTGCCACCCTCGGCCTTTCTCCCGAAATCCAATCTGCCGCACCCGGCTCTCCTGCTCGATGTGCAGCGAGCTGAACAGCAGGCCGTTCACCATGCCGAACATCGCCGTGTTCACCCCGATGCCCAGCGCCAGAGTCACGATCGCGACGCCGGCAAATCCCGGACTGCGCAGCAACTGGCGAAACGCGTAGCGGACATCCCGTCCGAAGTCTTCAACCGATACCAGGCTGTTCATCTTCCAGATCTCCTCGCGGATTTGCGTCGGGTTGCCCAGCCGGATATAAGCTCGGCGGCGCGCCGCTTCCGCCGGCATGCCGCGGCTCAGGTTGTCGTCGATCTCATGGGCCAGATGCGCATCCAGCTCGCGGGCGCGCTCCTCGTCCCACTGGCGTCGATGGAGGAAGCGACGAAGGCTCATCGAGCAATCTCCCTGGCGGCTTTAGTCCGTCGCCGGTCCCAGAACCCGGCCGATGGCTTCCACCATCGCGCGCCAGCGGTGGGTTTCCCGGGTGAGTTGTTTACGGCCCGCCGCCGTCAGCCGATAGAACCGCGCCTTCCGGTTGTTCTCGCTCGCGCCCCAGTACGAACACACCCAGCCCCGATCTTCCAGACGGTGCAGCGCCGGATACAGCGACCCCTGCTCGATCTCGAGGAAGTTTTCCGAGGTGTGCTCGATGACGTGGGCGATGGTATGGCCGTGCGCCGCCCCCACCACCAGCGTGCGCAGAATCAGCATGTCCAGTGTCCCCAGCAGCAATTCCTGTTCTTTGTTCGCTCGAACCAAATCGGCTCCCTTCCGGTAGACGGTCGATGGGAAGCTACTCTACTCCAATAGAACTTCTATGGGGAAGAGAAATCTCCCCGCCACGAAGTGCGCCGCCCCCGCCTCCGGTGATACGCTGAAAAAGCTGCACCTTTCACGATTCAGGTCGTATTGATTCGCACATCCCCTCGGCCTCGTCGAGCTGCGCGCAGCTTCCCGGAAGGCCGACTTCGCCGGAGGCTGGCTTGACTCTCGACCCGCGCACTCCACGGAACTACCCGCTTCTTTCTCTCCCGCTCTCTCTTGTGCCCGTCATCCTGTACGCCTGGCTGGCGCTGCTGGTTCCCGCCGCCGCCGCGCAATCGGTCGCCAGTCTTTCCGGCAGCGTCACCGATCCCTCCGGCGCAGCGGTTGCGGGCGCCGTCATAACCGTTCGCGACGCCGATACCAGCGTCGACCGCACCACCAGCACCGGCCCCGGCGGGCAGTACCAGGTCTTGGCCCTTCCCGTGGGCGATTACTCGATCACCATCCATAAAGAAGGCTTCGCGCCGGAAACCCGCACCGGCGTCCAGCTGGCCGTCGGGCAGGATGCCACCGCGAACCTGCGGCTGCAGGTGGCCGGCATCCGCCAGCAGGTCACCGTCAACGCCAACGCTTCGGTGCTCAACACAACCACCTCCGATATCTCCGGCCTGGTCGGCGAACAGCAGGTGAAGGACCTGCCCCTCAACGGGCGCAGCTTCGATGAGCTCATGACCCTCGACCCCGGCGTGGTGAACTTTACCGCGGAGAAGACCGGCGGCGTCGGCGTTTCCAATTCGACCGTCGGCAACAACTTCTCCGTTTCCGGCAATCGCCCCCAGCAGAATCTCTATCTGCTCAACGGCATCGAGTTCACCGGGGCCGCGGAAAATAATATGCAGCCCGGCGGCACCAGCCAGGAGCTGCTCGGCGTCGATGCCGTGCGGGAGTTCAACGTATTGCGCGACGATTACGGCGCGGAGTACGGCAAGCGCCCCGGCGCTCAGGTCCTCATCGTGACCCAGGGCGGAACCAATGAACTGCACGGGTCGGCCTATGAATTTCTGCGCAACAGCGCGTTCGACGCCCGCAACTACTTCAACAAGGTTTCCGTTCCGCCCTTCCAGCGCAACCAGTTCGGAGCCTCGCTGGGTGGCCCGCTTGCGAAAAACCGGATCTTCGCCTTTGGAAACTACGAGGGCTTCCGCCAGCATCTGCATCAGGCCGGCGTAGCGCTGGTCCCCGATGCCAATGCGCGCGCCGGCTATCTGCCCTGCAAGCTCGTCACCCCCGCCCCCAATCCCTGTCCGCCTTCCGGGCTGGTGGATGTGGGCGTGGCTCCCGCCGTGGTTCCGCTGCTCAACCTGTGGCCCACACCCGATGCCACGTCGCCGGACTTCGGCGGCATCGCCGAAGTTTTCAATAGTCCCCTGCAAACCATCCGCGACGACTTCGGCGCCACCCGGCTCGACGCCAACCCTTCCGGCAGCGACCGGCTGACCGGCGTCTACACCATCGACGACAGCGACGACGTGACGCCCACCGCCGCCGATCTCTACAGCACCGACCTCGAGAGCCTGCGCGAGCAGGTGCTCAGCCTCGAAGAAACGCACGTCTTCTCCCCGGCGCTGCTGAACGTGGCGCGCGTCGGCTACTCGCGCGCGGCCTACTTCTACACCGGCGAGCCCACGCCCGACACCCCCGCCGCTGCCGTTGGCGGCTTCGTCGCCGGCAAGCCGGTCGGCGCCGTCGTCGTCGGCGGAAGCGCGGCAGCCAATCCCTCCGCCCAGGTCAGCCTGGCAGGCAGCAACGTGGGCAGCGACCTGCACATCGCCCGCAACCCCTATACCTTCGAGGATCGCGTTACTCTCACCCGCGAGCGGCACGACTTCAGCGCGGGCCTGTGGCTGCAGCCCCTCCAGGCCAATGAAGACCTCGCGCTCACGCAGTTCGGCCAGGCGACCTTCACCGGCCTGCAGCAGTTCCTCCAGGGAACCGTAGGCAGCTTCGCGTACGATCCGGCCCCGACGGAGATGAACTGGCGCTCGCTGCTGGGCGCGTGGTACGCGCAGGACGTGATGCGCGTCCGCCGCAACCTGACCGTGTCGCTCGGCTTCCGCGACGAGTTCACGACCGGATGGAACGAGGCCCACGGGCGCGCCGCCAGCTTCGTCTTCTCCAACGGCGTGATCCAGACCGCGCCTCATATCGGCAATTCCGCCTTCACCGCCAACAACGCGACCTTCCTGCCGCAGCCGCGCATCGGCCTGGCCTGGCAGGCGGCTCCCGGCACCGTGGTCCATGCGGGCTTCGGCATGTTCAACGACCTCCAGGACGCCCTCGGCTACCGCATGGACCAGAACGCGCCCTTCAATCCTTCCTATGGCATCGCCAACCTCCCCGTAGCGGATTTCCCGCTCGCGGTGAGCCCGGTGCCGGCCAACGCCAAGGTCGCGCCCGCCGGCGTCCAGCCCGATCTCGACACACCCACCCTCATCTCCTGGTCCCTGCGCGTCGATCAGGAGCTGTCGCCAAACACCGTGTTCACCCTGGGCTACGTCGGGTCGCACGGATATCACGAGATCGTGAGCCTCGACGACAACGAGCCCACCCCCGCTGTTTGTCCCGGCGCGCCGTGCCCCGCAGTCTATCCGTCAAGCTTTGCTGCACCGCTGGCCGGAGCGGCGGTTCCGGCCGGGGCGTACTACATTCCCAGCGGGACGCCGCTGGCCGATCCGTCGCTGGGCGCGGCGTGGGCCTGGTTCTCGCGCGGCGACAGCTCCTACCATGCCCTCGAGGCCGACCTCAACCACCGCCTCAGCCACGGCCTCATGCTGCGCGGCACCTACACCTGGTCGAAGGCGCTCGATGACGGCGATTCCCTCAACGCAACCGCCGCCGGCAATGCTCCCGGACTGGTCTCGAACCCCTTCGATCTGCGCGCCGACCGCGGCCCGGCCACCTACGACGTGCGCAACGTCGGCGTCATCAGCGAGGTCTACCAGCTGCCCTTCGGGCATAATCAGCGCTTCCTCAACCAGGGCCGCGCGGTCAAAGCGCTGCTCGGCGGTTGGACCGCCAACTCGATCGTCACCCTCCAGTCCGGCTTCCCCTTCACCCCCCAGCTCAGCTACAACCCGTCGAACAATGGCGACACGAAGAACCCGGTGCGGCCGTTTGCCAATCCCAGCTTCCACGGGAATCCCATCGTCGGCAAGGCGTCGGAATGGTACAACCCCGCGGCATTTCTGGCGCCTCCCAGCGGCAGCGGCTTCTACGGCAACCTCGGCCGCGACTCGCTCGTCGGGCCCGGCGTCACCGAATGGGACTACTCCATGTTCAAGGACACGACGCTGCACGAGCGCATGCGCCTGCAACTGCGCGCCGAGTTCTTCAACCTGCTGAACCACACCAATTTCAATACCCCCAACCTGGTGGTCTTCACCCCATCGGGCGTCTCGCCCACCGCGGGCGTGGTCACCAGCACCTCCACCACGTCCCGGCAGATCCAGTTCGCCGCCAGGCTCCTCTGGTAAGCCAGTGGGCCGATAAGTGCCACGGAGCCCGATCCCTTGTTTTTGTCAATCCCTTACTAAAGTGTTGTAACTCATTCCAAAGGCTCCCGGCCCCAACAAAGTTGGCAGTGTTAAGCTCCGGGCTTGGTATACTGGATATATAGGGTAAAAACAAAAGTTGAAGCGACAAGATAGAAAAAGACTGCCCCCCGGGCGGCCTTTTCTGTTCCTGGAAAGGAGAACCCGTAATGCCTTCACTCCCGCTTGCGAATGCCGCACCCCCGCGCGTCAGTGCCGCACTCGCGCGCGCGACCCCGTCAATCGCGCTCGCCACTGCCGCACTCGCGAGCCCCGCGCAACTTCCCTCGTCGCAATCAGATTGCCTCATCGCGCATGCGAATGCGGCAGTCAGGAGCATGGTTGGAGCATTCGCAAGCGTCTCGCAACTGCCTTGTTCCCGGATACAAGCGGCACTTACTTGGGGATTACCTTCGATAACTCCGGCAGAATCAATCACCGCCCCTCCCGGGGGGGGGGTAGGGGGGATCACGGCTGGTCCGCTTCCGAGTACAGATACCACGCGCTTGCTAAGTCCTGGACGATATGTCCCAGCGACTTATAGATCGTGATCGAGTCGGGCGACGCGCGGCCGGGTATCTCCCCGGCGAGGACCTGGCCGATTTCTCCGGCGACATGATCGTCGCCGATCAGGCCTGCCTGCTTCGCGCGCAGAAATTCCGCTCCCTGGGCGAGGACCCCTTCGCGGCTGTCGGCGATGAAACGGGAACGGACCACTAAGTCGCTGTCGATCTCGGCGGGGCCGGCGTAACTGGAGCCGACGACGTTGACGTGGGTGCCGGCGCGGATGTCCTTTCCGAAAAGAACAGGCTCGGGCGCGGAGGTCAGGGTGCAGACGATGTCTGCTTCGGCCACCGCTTCCTGCACGGTGGCGGCCGCGGCGAAGGGGATGCGGAGCTCGGCCTCCATCTTCTCGGCAAAGCCGCGGGCGCGCTCGGGGGAGCGTCCCCAGACGCTGATGGAGTCGATCCTGCGGACGTGAGGGATGGCGCGGGCATGGGTCGCGGCCTGTTCGCCGTAACCGAGCAGAGCCAGGCGGTGGGCGTCGGGCCGGGCCAGCGCATCGGTGGCGAC